>JAGHBN010000052.1 GCA_021160985.1 Thermococcus sp. | reverse complement strand
GAGGTCTCGAGGGTTCTGTTCAATGAGCTGCTTAACTCTCTGGGAACTTTTTTAAAGGGCCGGACGGAAGTGGAAAGCGATGCTGAAGGTGGATGACATCTGGCACATCTATGAAACAGGCAGGAAAGCCCTGAAGGGCGTGAGCTTCGAGATGAGCGAGGGCATAGTCGCGTTAGTCGGCCCCAACGGCTCGGGAAAAACAACCCTCGCGAAGCACCTCAACGGCCTCCTCAAGCCCACACGGGGCAGGGTGATCGTGGACGGTATGGATACGCGCGAGCACACCGTCGCCGAGCTGAGCAGAAAGGTGGGCTACGTCTTTCAGAACCCCGAGCACATGTTCTTTGAGGAGGACGTGCTCCGCGAGGTCGCCTTCGGACCGCGGAACCTGGGGCTGAGCGAAGAGGAGGTCGAGGAGAGGGTTCGGTGGGCGCTGCGGGCGGTCAATCTGGAAGGCTACGAAGAGAGAACGCCCTACTCCCTGAGCGGCGGGGAAAAGCAGAGGCTGGCCATAGCCTGCGTCCTGGCGATGAAGCCCAAGTACCTGGTACTCGACGAACCCACCACGGGCCTCGATGCAAAGGCCGAGAGAAGCGTTATCGAGACGATAAGATACCTGCGGGGGGAGGGCCACGGGATAATCCTGATTACCCACGACATGGACCTTGTTTTGGAGCTCGCAGAGAGGGTCATCCTGCTGCACAGGGGAAAGAAAGTGTACGATGGGCCCGTGGAGGAATTTTACAGAATACCTCTGGAGGAATACGGCCTCGAAACCCCGGAGCTACTCAGGCTCGCAGATAAGCTCGGAGTTGGCTTTGTAAAAAGTATAGACGAGCTGATATCATCAGCAACCGGTGGTGAGGTATGATACACACGTTCTACCTGGAAAACGACTCCTTCCTGCACTCGCTTGACCCCAGGGCCAAGATAATAGGCTTCACCTCGGCCCTCGTGATAGTACTTCTCTTCAACGACCCACTGATAACCGGCGGGCTCTTCATTTCAGCCCTACTTCTCGGGAAAATTCTGGGCAAAATCAGCCTCAGAAAACTGCTGGGCCTTTTAAAACCCCTCATCCCGCTCGTTGTGTTCACGATACTTCTCTGGCCCATCATACACAAACCCCGGGTAGAAGGCCTTATTTTCGGAGTTTCCTTTGCGCTGAGGCTCTTAACTCTCGGCCTGGTGACGTTCATTCTCCTCATGACGACCAAGCAGAGGGATCTAATCCAGGGTTTTGTAAAGCTCGGCCTTCCCTACGAGTTCGGGCTGACGATCTCGATCGGACTGCGCTACATCCCGACGCTCTACATACTCACAAAAAACATCATGGATGCCCAGAAAAGCAGGGGCTGGGAGGTAGAAAAGGGCAACATAATCGTCAGGATAAGAAAGATGAGCGCCGTGATGATTCCCCTCCTCGTGGCCTCCCTCAAGACGGCTCATGAGCTCGGGATAGCCCTCGAAAGCAGGGCGTTTGGGGCCGGGAAAAAGAGAACATTCCTCCGCGACATAAAAATGGATAAGAAAGACTACGTTGCGGTGTTTACATCCCTGCTGCTCCTGGGAACTGCCCTATATCTCAGGTTCAGCCTCGGTTTTGGTCACATACGGATATACAGTTGAGAGAAGCTTTCAAAGGGCAGATTCCCCTGATTCAAGCTCGACCGGTTTTGAAGAATACAGCGGCCATGTAGTTTAGAGCTGCGTGAGACTGCCATACATAATTCCAAAAAAGAAAAACTCAAAAAACCTAGAGTGCGCCAAGTGTGAGTACCCCAAAGAGCACAAGGATTATCACCACTAGGGCCGCTATAACCGCTGAAAGCAGCCACGCGAGGAACGCCCTAATCCAGTCGGTGTCAAAGACCGCCTTTATGACCCACAGGTTGGTTATGAACGCAGCCAGAGGGCCGAAGGGATCCAGAATCGCCCCGACCACACCACCAACGACAGTCGCGAGTATACCTCCACCGACTATCGCTATCATCGCCTTCCCTACCGAGGCGTTTTCTACTCCAATGAGCTTCGCGGCCATCCACAGGAACACCGCCGCTATGAAGAGCGCCAGCAGGAGGCCAAGTATCCCCGCGATACCCATACCCACGAATACCGCTGGAACTATCGCAGGCCCGTGCGGCATTGCATCACCCCTACCTCTTTAGATTCCCAATGGTTATCAGCCTTTCTTATCCGCCCCAAAAGACCTTTAAACCAGTAAGGGGACTAAACCGGGGGGAGAAAAATGTTTGAGTCACTGGGGGACTTCATACACAAGTACTTCTGGGAGCCGATGTTCACGAGGAGCGGTTACAACGCGGTGAACACATTCGTCTACGCATTGCTCTTCGGCCTCGGTGTCATCTATTCCTACCGCTACATAATCAAGCCGCTGAAAATCAAGGTCGATGAGAGGCTCTTCTGGGCAGTAACTCCAATGGTCGTCTTCGGGTCTACGGTCAGGGCCCTCGTTGACGGGGGAGTGCTCCCAAAACACCCCCTCATACTGACGCCGGGCATATTTTTCACGGCCTTCCTCCTCATAGTCCCGGCCCTCGTCGCGGATGCCAGGCTGAAGACGTATCCCAAAATAACAATAGCCTGGGGAACCGTTCTGGCGGTGTGGGCAAACTACCTCCTCGTTACCCATGCCAAGAGCTGGGAGCCCTACGTGCTGACGATGGTTCACACCATAGTCTCGTTTGCAGTCGTTCTGGCATTCTACAGGTGGAAACCCTTCGAGAAACTATACCTCTATCCCGTTCTGGCCCACTACTTCGACATGGGCTCAACGGTGGTGGCGATTCACTTCTACGGCTACCGCGAGGTGCACTGGATTGAGCACCACCTCGTCCAGTGGTTCGGAGCCTACATCTACTACCCCTGGATAACCCTAATTCTCATAGCGGTCTACTACGGTCTCAAATACCTCGTCCCCGACGATGAAGAGAGACACTTCTGGTACCTGGCCATCTACATCCTCGGGCTGGGCCCAGCAATAAGGGACCCGGCGCAGATGATACTGCAGATAGGGGGTTAATCTCTCTCAGCTTTTTTCTCTGAGCTAACGCCGAATTGTGCAATACTGTGTTTTAGTTCAAACTCCAGCCCAAGAAATACAAATTGGCGTGGTAAATATGATAAAAAACTCTTATATATTGTCTTGCTAAAAATACACCGAGGAGTCTAGGGAAATAGTGGGGGAAGTATATGAAAAAAGTTGGGGCATTCCTTATCACGCTGATATTTCTCTCCTCACTCCCCTTAGGGACAACCCAAGCCCAAGGACCCCAGGTGGTAGTGGAGGTAAATCCTAATTTAGAGCTCTTTTCAGTGATTTATATTCTAGCATTTAACGGGAGCGACCCCTTTATAGTCGCTCCTCAAGATTACATTCAGGACGTTCTAACGTACTTCGCTCCCTACAAAGAGCATGAGGCAGTTAAATACATTAGAGAAGT
>JAGHBN010000023.1 GCA_021160985.1 Thermococcus sp. | reverse complement strand
GGCCCTGGGCATTCATCGACAGGGACGGCTACTACATGAACGCCCTCAAACTCGGGGAACATTCCGGGACGCACGTTGATGCCCCGGTACACTTCATCCCGGGAGGAAAGACCATCGATGAGATGCCCCTTGAGAAGTTCATGGGCAGGGGTTTTATCGTAGACGTGAGAGGCGGCGAGGGTAAAGTCAAGCTCGAGGAAATACCCGACTCGGGGTACTACAATAAGATAACACTCTTTCTGACGGGGGGCAGGGAGCTTTCACCAGAGGTAGCCCTCTTTCTGGTTACCGAGGGGGTCAAAGCGGTGGGCACAGACGCGATGAGCATCGGGGGCCCAACAGTCCACACCATATTCCTGAGTGAGGAGATCCCGATTTTCGAGAGCCTAACAAATCTCGAGGGCCTCATCGAAAGGGAGTTCCTTTTCGTTGGCATTCCCCTGAAGATAACCGGGGGTTCCGGAAGTCCGGTTCGCGCCATTGCAATCCTGGAAGGGGACGAAGAATAGAGGAACCCGACCGGTAAAAAGCGGCGCAGGCACGACATGACCAAAGAGTCATTCTGAGATGGTTAGAGAAATAGGGCGCCCCTCACCATAAACACCTCCAAAGCTCCCATTTGTAAGCTGCAAGCCTCAACTTAGACCTTTCCGGCTCTTCTTTCCTTTTTCTCACGCAGATAAGGATATCTCATAATGTGGCCGCAGTTGAGACACTTTACGACAACGTGCGGATACGGCCTGCTCTTCAGCCTTACGCGGGCGTTCTTCCCGGGAACAAGGAACGAATGACAGCGCTTGCAGTAGCGGCGCTTCCACTTTCTCGGCATCCTGATCTTGGCCTTCTGCTGGACAGCGAGGGCTATCTCCACGTAGCGGTTGGCAAGCTCCGGCTCGTAGGGAAATACCCTCTCCGCCAGGGTGAACAGGGTCTCGACTCGCTCCCTGGCCACCCGCCTTTTTTCCCGCTGCTCCTTCTGCCGTATGAACTTTTTTGACATTGAAATCACCGTATGAGCCTCAGCTTACCCGCATAGGGTTCATAAAGATAGCCCTCTGATATCAGCCTTGCCAGAGTTCTCTCGGCATCACTCCTCTTGAAACCGTAGGACACCAGGGCCTCAATAAACTCCCCTACTGGGACGCTCCCATCCTTTGAAACGGACTCCAGATCCATGAAAATGCTGAGGGCGATGTTCGAACGCTTATCGGAGCTAATATACTTCTCATAATCCTCAACAAGCTTCATCAGCGTCCCGGGCGGAAGCTCATTCATCCAGGTGTCAAGAATCTCCTGGTTTATGAGCAGCACGTCGTTTATGAGCCCCCTCTTGAGCTTTCCTTCAAACCTCGCCATGGCCCCGAGCAGATGGACGCTGAGTAGGTACCTCGTGTTGGTCTCAAAGAGCATCCCACTTAGCCGGAGAGCGTCGAACTTCTCCCCATATTCCCTGCGGTTCTTCATCAGCCAGTCCTCAAACTTCCTCCGGAAGGCCCCAAGCTCCCCAACGTTCAGCGAGCCCAGTTTGCTCCTCTCAAGGAAAATGGTCGCCACAACATTGGGCATCAGCTGCTCAAGTTCCCTGTTGCGTTCGTATGCAACCGGTTCCGTGAGTATGAAGGGGGACTCCGAGAGCCTTGCAGTGGGGTCGTTTGGAACCACGTTGCCCCTCGCCCCAAGAAAGACCGCATCCTTTCTTTCAAACACCGGCCTGGCCCATTTGGGGAGCGGCAGCTCCGCCTTAAGCAGCGTTCTGCTCGTGGGGACGTAGTACGAGATGCCCGAATTGTTAGGATCCCTGAGCCTGAAGTCAACCCCAAGATGCGGGTCAACATACTCTGTCCAGGGGTCGCGCTTCAGCCTCAGCTCCCACGGGAGCAGTGAGTAAAGGTATCTGAACGTTTCCCAAACTGAAAGTGCTATCCTCTCCTCCTTTTTGAAGGCAGACAGCGAGACGCCTTCCCCCCAGTTGTTTCTGGAACCCACGATGGTCGGGGAGGCAAACAGGGAATATACGAGGGCCTTCTCGAAGTCATAGTTCGCATATATCGTGTCCATGAAGAGGGACTCGAACTCAGACTTTGTGAGAGATGAATCCGAGAACTCGAGCCAGTGGGCCGAGTAATCCTCCGACAGGAGGTTTTCAACGAATATTACCCTCATCGTGCCCCAGGGATATGCATGAAGAATCCCGCTGACCCGAACATGGGCTCCCGAGTACAGCCTTCCCGAGACCTTTGATGCCTCATCTATTCTCAAAACCACGTAAGGCCTGAGCTCATCGCGCGGAAGGGATTTGAGCTCCGAAGGGGAAAGCGGGGAGAGGAGATAGTAAATCGCATCCCTGGGGGAATTGGGCGGCTCTCTCATCAGCAGAAAACCGCTCAGCTCAATTTCATCACCTATCTTGACCTTCTGAATCCTAATCTGGAATTCGCGGGCCCGCCTGGCCGGTGTTAGGGGTTCCGGCCCCCTTGCCATCCGTATGAGTTCCATCACTTCCTCGCTCATCACCCCAACTCCACCACAAGATTTATAAATCCACCGCGGGAGGTATGTATCGGTACGGCGGTCATAGCGGCGGGGTCACACCCGGACTCGTTTCGACCCCGGAAGTTAAGCCCGCCAGCGATCCCG
>JAGHBN010000102.1 GCA_021160985.1 Thermococcus sp. | reverse complement strand
TTAAGCTCCTCGACCTTAGCATAGGTAAGCTTTTCGTTTTTCGCTTTTCTAAGCACGAGTATCATCGTGTAGGTCGTTGCCCCTTTAAACACCTGCTCATCGCCGAAGTCAACGATGAGCCTGACCGCTTTCTCCCTTGAAAGAATCTCCCTAAGCTTTTCGCCGTAGTCGGCCTTCATCCACTTCTTGGTGACTATGAAGCCAAGCTCGCCGTCCTCTTTAAGGAGCGAATAACCGCGCTCGATGAAAGGAATGGCTAAATCATAGTTCTTGTGGGAGCTCTCGTAGAAGTTGTTAAGAAACTCAACGTACTCCGGGCTCTCCTTCTTGAGGTTCTGTATCCTCACGTAAGGCGGGTTGCCGACTATGAAGTCGAAGCCCCCCCGGACTGAGCCGTCCTCGTTGAAAAATGCCATAAAGAAGTCCAGCGGGTGGTGGACGAAGCGGTTGCCGAGCTTCTCCGCTTTATCACCCAGTTTTTCCCTCAAAAGCTCCCGGTATTTTTCGTCGAGCTCTTTTCTGAGAACCTCCTTTATCTCCAGAATCTCCTTGAGGACTTCGAGGTCTTCGGGGTTCTCTACGAATTTGTTCCAAAGCTCCATAAGCCGCTTGACTTTCTCCCGCCCTTCAAGGACGTCCGGAGTGGAGAAGCCCATGAGCGAGTCGCCGCTTACGAGGTTGAGGCTCAGGTTTGGCAGAACGTGCTCGTTTTCGCCGAGATCATCCCAGCGAAAAGCTTTGGGGTTGAGCTTTATCATCTCTCTCCACAGGTTCATCTTTGCGACTTCGACGGCGTTTTCATCGAGATCCACAGCAAAAACATGTCTGAGAACCATCTGGGACATTAAAATCCTCTCGTCCTTCGGGAACAGCTTTCTCATCCTCTCAACGCCCTCGATGATGTTCCTCTTCTGGACGAGGGCTGATAGGTCACGGGTCTTCTTGCCAGCGAGCTCCTCCTCTTTGTTCCTGAGTTCTTCGAGAATTGCCGAGTAAACGCCCCAAAACGCCCTGAGAACCTTTATCAAGAACGAGCCGGAGCCGGAGGCGAGGTCGGCGACGCGGATTTCAAAGAGCTCTTTACTGAGCTTTTCAGCCAGGTCAAAGTTATTCTCTCTTATCGCCCTCGTTATGTCTTCCCGGAGCTCCTTCAGGCGCCTTCCAAGAGTCTCTTCAACTATGAACTGAGTAACGTATTTGGGAGTGTAGTAGATGCCCTTCTCCTTTCTCTTCTCGGCGAGATAAGTTTCATATGCCTTTCCTAAGATGTCTTCGTCTATCTGACTGTAATCGTACTGAGTTATACCCATTCTTAGTTCGGCTTCCTGCCAGGGGGTAAATCCGAGAACAGTTGCCAAAGCTGAATAAAAGCGTGCCCAGTTCTCAGGTTCGTCTTTAACTTTTTTCCAAAGCTCATCCGAGAACAGCTCAGTATCGTAGAGCGGGTAGAAGAAGTCGTTTATCTCCTCAAGGAACTTCTTGATAAATTCTCTGTAATATTTTCCAGCAACATTGGGATTCTTTTCCCTGTGCTTCTCCGCCAGCCGAATCCTGTCATAAAAACTCGTCCACTTTTTGTAGAGCCAGTTGAGGTCTATAACACCGTAATCATCGAGGGTCTGGATGAAGATAAACTTGTTGATGAGGTGGAGGATGAGGTGCATCTTTTCTTTGTCACCGACGTTAAACTCGACTCTATCAAGGGTTTTTATCCACTCACGTAGGCTCTCAAAGAAGCGGTCATCGAGTTCGCCTTTTTGTATTCCATACTCTTTCCTCTCAAGGAGCTCATAGAGGTCTCCATAGCTTCTTAGATCGTCTACAAGGTCAGAAAACGTTGCATAGTAAAACGGCTTGAAACTGCTAACAATGGTCTTAGAGCTGAAAAAGTACCATTCATACAGGTTGGTGAGAACTATGAACCTCGCCTGTTCAGACAGGACATACCTCTTTATCTGCTCTTCGTAGTCCTCCCAGTGAAGCTCGTTCCTTATGAGTTTATTTCTCCTAAGTTCAAAGAGGCGCTTGAACTCGACGATGATTTTCCTCCCAAGGGAATCTTTCAGTATCAAATCAACGTATCCTGCGCCGATATTTACTTCTGGAGAGCCCCTAACACCAAGGAGTTGCATTATCGGGGAGTCCTTGTAAAAGAAGTTCTGCCTTAAGCTTTCTTCAGGCTTTGCCCGCTCAACGATGGCTTCCAAATACTCTCTCACGTCCTTACTGATAAGCTTTGATTTGAGTTCGTCTAATTCTGAGAGGGGAACTTTTTCTTTTGTAACAAGCTCTTCAAGATCCCTGAGAAGGGCCTCAAGCTTCTCCATTTCATTTCACCAGAGGGTATTCCCCCAAGAAAATTTAAAACTTTCCGGCAAAAACAAAAAATTAAAACGTTAGCCCAAGAGCTTCCGCACCCTCTCCAAAACTTCCCGCGCGTCCCTGCCGAAGATTAGAATCATAGGCTCCTTGCCCCAGTCGCCGAGGTGGTAGACCACGTCGGGCCTCCTTCCACCCCTCCTTACGGCCGTCTCGATGCCCCACTCCATCGTGCCTTTCTCGGCCTTCTTGACTTCCTCCGGCTCCTCCCTCCTGTCGTAGAAGGAAACAACGAGACCGAGCCTTTCGGCCTTCTCCACGAGCTCCTTCAAATAGCGCAGGTTCAGCACAGCCCTGACCTCGGGGTAGAACTCGCGCATCTTGAGCAAAGCTCGCTTCAGGTGGTCGCTGGCGTCGAGCTCAACTGGGCCGACGGGCTTTACGGTCTTTCCGTAGCGGACGATTCTGCCCTTCACGGCGAAGACCTCCCCGAAGGGCGTCGCGAGGGCGAAGTTCGTTCCCACCTCGGGAACGTGTGGGTTGAGCTCCTCGCCGAGCTTCATGAGCTCCTCAACCGCTTTTTCAAGCTCTTCCCTGGCCCTCCAGCGGTAGGCGTCTCTCTGGAGCTCCCAGAGGGGATTCACCGCCCTGGCCTCTGCCTTTGAGAAGGCTATCGCTCCCTCAACGAAGCGCTTCGCTTTCTCAACTGCCTCAGGAAGCTCAAAGCCCTTGGCCAAAAACGTCGCTAAGGCGGAGGAGAAGACACAGCCGGTTCCATGGGTAAAACCTTTGGCCTTTTCTCCCCTGAACTCGTAGAGCCTCCCACGCCAGTAGAGGACGTCGGTGAGGTTCAGGTGACCCCCTTTGACGACCGCGCCCTCGGCGCCAAGCTCTTCAACAAGGGCCTTCGCAGATTCCTTCATGTCTTCCACAGAGTGGATTTCAATGCCCGTCAGCGCTTCAGCCTCTGGGACGTTTGGGGTGACTATCGAGCCCTCAATGAGGGTTCTGAGCGATTCCACACCATCAACAAGCTTCGTGCCTGTACTTGAGGCCATTACCGGGTCGAAAACCCTGACAAAGCCTGCCGTCTCTTCCCACACTACCTCGGCAACCTCACCGCTCCCGAGCATTCCGATTTTAACCGCTTTAACCTCAAAGCCGTCCTTAACGGCCCGTATCTGCTCCCTCACGACTTCGGGCGGAAGGGTGTGATAGCCCCTCACCTCCGAGGGGTTCTGATAGGTAATCGCGGTCAGAACAGGGAGCGGGTGCTCGCCTAAAGCCGAGACCGTCTCGATGTCGGCCTTTAAACCAGCGCCTCCGCCCGTGTCAAGGCCCGCTATGATGAGAACGGCCATTCCATCACCTCAGCTTCTCAAGGATTTCAAAGGCCGCTTTTCTACCACTCAGGAACATCCCGCCGAATATCGGCCCCATCCTCGGCGCTCCAGCTATGGCGTTCGCCGCCATGCCGGTGACGTAGAGGCCCGGAAAGACCTCCCTCGTGTGCTTTACCGTCAGCTCTTCTCCCTTCTCGGCCCACATCGGCCCCTCGCCCGGAACCTGGAGGAGGCCGCGCCTGACTAGGTGCCCGCTCACCTGTGCCCCGTGGCCTGTCGAGTCAACCACGAACCTGGCCTCGATGGTGAGCGGGTCAACGTGGAGGCCTGCCATCATAACCGGCGTCCAGTTGATTACAATGCCAGCTACGCGGTTCTCCTTGAGGACGAGGTCTTCAACCTCGACCATGTTGAAGAACTTTACGCCGGCCTTCACGGCTTTGCTCGCTATTGTGGTGGCGGTCTCTATCGCGTCCGCCACGTAGAGGCCGTTTTTAAAGGGCCTGTAATCTATCCCAAACTCGTCGAGGATTTCTCTGGCTTCCTCCTGGACGACGATTTTGTTGAAGCCCATTGCACCGCCCCAGATTCCGCCGCCGATGGAGAGCTTCTTCTCGAAGATGGCAACCTTTGCGCCGTTCTTGGCCAGGTAGTAACCTGCGACCATTCCAGAGGGACCGGCACCGACGATGGCGACGTCGAGGCTCAGGCTTTCGAGGAGCTCATTCATGTAGGTCTCGATTATCGCCCTGCTTATCTCTATCTCCTTAAGCATCGTCACCACCCAAAACCTTTTAAGTTGCGTTCAAAACTAAGTTTTGAGATTTAAAAACTTTGTTATAAACGGGTTATCGGTGGTAGAAATGACCCAGATGAAAGAAGCCAAGCGCGGGGTAATCACGGAAGAGATGAAATTTATCGCCGAGAGGGAAGGCATAAGCGCCGAAAAGCTCAGGAGGAGTGTTGCTAAAGGCCACACTGTAATCTTCCGCAACGTCCGCCACGACTGGGTAAAGCCCGTTGCCGTTGGCAACGTCGTCCGCGTTAAGGTTAACGCCAACATTGGAACGTCGCGCGACATAGTGGACGTTAAGGCGGAGATAGAAAAGGCTAAGGTGGCCGTTAAATATGGAGCGGACACAATAATGGACCTCTCCACAGGGGGCGACCTCGATTCGATAAGGAAGGAGATAATGAGGGCTGTTGACGTGCCAGTCGGAACGGTGCCGATTTACCAAGCTGCGGAGGAGATGCTAGCTAAAGGAAAGGCCATCATCGAGATGAGCGAGGACGACATGTGGAAAGCTGTGGAGAAGCACTTCAATGACGGCGTTGACTACACCACGATTCACGTCGGAGTGACCAAGGAAGTCGTCGAGAAGATGAAGCGCACCAACAGGGTCGTCGGCATGGTCTCGCGCGGAGGAACTTTTCTCGCGGCGTGGATACTCCACTGGGGCGAGGAGAATCCGTTCTACAGGGACTACGACTACCTGCTTGAACTCGCTAAGGAGTACGACGT
>JAGHBN010000018.1 GCA_021160985.1 Thermococcus sp. | reverse complement strand
TCGTAGATGTGGTCGGTGAGCCACTCAATGTAGTAGGCTCCGCCGAGCGGGTCAACGGTGTCGACGACGCCGCTCTCGTAGGCTATAATCTGCTGGGTCCTGAGGGCTATCCTGACGCTCTTCTCAGTCGGGAGCGAGAGGGCCTCGTCGTAGGAGTTGGTGTGTAGGCTCTGCGTTCCGCCTAGGACGGCCGCGAGCGCCTGAATCGCAACGCGGACGATGTTGTTCTCGGGCTGCTGGGCGGTGAGCGTTGAGCCAGCCGTCTGGGTGTGGAAGCGCAGGAGCATTGAGCGCGGGTTCTTGGCGTTGAACCACTCCTTCATTATGTAGGCCCAGAGCCTCCTCGCTGCTCTAAATTTCGCAATCTCCTCGAGGAAGTTGTTGTGGGCGTTGAAGAAGAAGCTCAGCCTTCCGGCGAACTTGTCGACGTCCATACCCCTGTCTATGACGGCCTTAACGTACTCTATACCGTCGGCCAAAGTGAACGCGACTTCCTGGACGGCGTTGGCTCCAGCCTCGCGGATGTGGTAGCCGCTTATGCTTATCGGGTTCCACTTGGGAACGTTCTCGGCGCAGTACATGATGATATCCGTGGTCAGCCTCATGCTCGGCTGCGGCGGGAAGATGTAGGTTCCCCTGGCTATGTACTCCTTAAGGATGTCGTTCTGGACCGTTCCGCGGAGCTTCTCCTGCGGAACGCCCTGCTCTTCAGCCACGAGGATGTACATCGCGAGAAGGTTTGCCGCCGTCGAGTTGATGGTCATCGAGGTTGAGACCTTGTCGAGCGGGATTCCGTCGAAGAGAATCCTCATGTCCCAGAGGGAGTCAATGGCAACACCGACCTTTCCGACCTCACCCTCGCTCATCGGGTGGTCGGAGTCGTAGCCTATCTGGGTCGGCAGGTCGAAGGCGACGCTCAGACCGGTCTGTCCCTGCTCGAGGAGGTACTTGTATCGCCTGTTGCTCTCCTCAGCGGTTCCGAAACCGGCGTACTGCCTCATCGTCCAGAACCTGCCGCGGTACATGGTTGCATAAACGCCCCTCGTGAAGGGATACTCACCGGGGAAGCCGAGCTTCTCAAGGTAGTCCCAGTCCTCGCCAAGGTCTGCGGGGGTGTAAACGCGCTTTATCTCAAAACCGTCGTCGGTCATGAACTTCTCCTTTCTTTCCGGCCTCTTCTCGATGAACTTTTTGACGGTCGTTTCGTCCCAGCGCTTTTCCTCCTCCCTAATCTTCGCGAGCTTCTCCTTATCGAAAGTCATGCCTACCACCTGCCCCTATTTGGGCGCCGGCCTATAAAAAGCTTTTACATAACTAAAGGTCGAACTTGATGTTGGATATATTGTCCACCAATCCTGGAGTTCGGGGTTACGGGAATCCCCGCTAAGATGCTAGAACGTGGTGAGCTTTTCACCCTCAATAATATAAGTGGGCATCTCAATACCCAGAGAGATATCTAAAGGAAGTTAAATAAAGGTTTCGGGGGGCGTATTCAAATAATGATAATTGGTAACGTCGGCCTCGACACCTCGGCCCGCTTTGCATTCCAGAGTCACGCCCACACCGACCACTTCGTCAGCGGAGAGGTTATCTTCGCGACGAGGGCGACCAAGTTCCTCAGCCACCTCAGGAAGGGCGGCTTTTACAGGGAAATCGAGTTCGGAAAGAGGTTCTACCTCGGCGATTTCAAGGCGAAGCTCTATCCAGCGGGCCACATGCTCGGCTCGGCAGGGATAAAGCTGTGGCTCGAAAACGGGACGCTGTTCTACACCGGCGACACCAAGTGGTTCAAGCTGAGGACAGCTGAAAAGAGCCGCTTCCCAAGGGCGGATTTCCTGGTAATCGAGGCCACCTTCGGCGTTCCGCACTTCACGTTCCCAACGCCGAGGGAGGCCGAGAAGAAGCTAATCGCCTTCGTCGAAGAGGCACTGGAGAGGGGCAAGAGACCTGTTCTCTACGTCAACCAGATGGGAAAGGCCCAGGAGGTCATGAAGATACTCGACGTCCACGGCTACACCGTAAAGGCGTCCCGGGAAATGATAAAGGTCGCTCGGATTTACTCGAAGTTTGGAATCTCTTTCGGTAACATATCCACCGATGGTGAGGTCATCCTTCGCTCCTACCGCTCGCCCCGCGTTGAGGACTCCCTCTACCCCTGGGAGCTCACAGTCTCCGGATTTGGGAGGCTAAAGCTCAGCAACCACGCCGACTTCTGGGAGCTCCGTCAGGATAGTGGAAAAGGTTAAGCCCGGGAAGATTTTCACGGTCTACGGCTTTTCAAAGGAGTTTGCAGGGATTCTGAGAGGGATTGGGTACGATGCAGAGCCCATGAAGCCGGGTTCTGAGTTCAGTATTTAGTATCCTGTGGGGACTAAAATCGAAAAGTTTATAAAGACTTCGTTTTTAGTAACTACTGGTAACCAAAAAGGCACCGGGAGGTGGTGCCAATGGTCTGGAGGAGGGACCGCTACTGGGATCCCTTCGACCTCATGAGGGAAATCCAGGAGGAAATTGACGCCGTATTCAGAGACTTCATGTGGGGACCAAGGTTCTGGAGAACCGAGCCCGAGCGCTACGAGTTCACCGGCGAGACCTGGCGTGAGCCCTTCGTGGACATCTTTGACCGCGGTGACAGGTTCGTGATAACAGTCGAACTCCCGGGAGTCAGGAAGGAGGACATAAAGCTCCGCGTTACCGAGGACACCGTCTACATCGAGGCCCAGATAAGGCGTGAGAAGGAGCTCGAAGAGGAGGGTGCAGTGAGGATCGAGCGCTACTACAGCGGCTACAGGAGGGTCATCAGGCTTCCAGAGGAAGTCATCCCAGAGAAGGCCAAGGCCCGCTACAACAATGGCGTCCTCGAAATCGAGCTGCCCAAGAAGTCTCCAAAGAAGCCCGAAGGAGAGGGCTTTGAGGTAAAAATCGAGTGACTCTTCTTTCCCATTTTCTCGGACCGAAAACTTTATAAAGGTATCACTTTTAGTAACCAATGGTAAACAAAAACTTTGAGGTGATGAGCAATGAGTGAGAGGAGAGAGGTTAGATTGAAGGTTGCTCCCGCTCATCAGAGGGACGTTGGAAGAGGTATAGTTAGGATTGACAGGAAGGCAATGCGCGAGATTGGCGTTCAGAGCGGTGACATAGTCGAGATAATAGGCACCAAGAACACTGCCGCCATCGTCTGGCCAGCGTACCCTGAGGACGAGGGACTCGGAATCATCAGAATGGACGGAACTATCAGGAAGAACTCAGGAGTTGGTCTTGGGGACGAGGTCGTCATCAGGAAGGCAGATGTGAAAGAAGCACGGAAAGTCATAGTAGCACCAACTGAGCCGATAAGGTTCGGAAGGGATTTCGTTGAGTGGTTCCACAGCAGGCTCGTGGGCAGGCCAGTTGTCAGGGGCGACTACATCAAGATAGGCATTCTCGGACAGGAGCTGACATTCGTGGTTACCGCTACAACACCGGCTGGAATCGTCCAGATAACTGAGTTCACAGACTTCGAAGTGAGCGAGAAGCCGGTTAAAGAGGTCACCAAGGCCGCGGCCCTCGGCGTTACCTATGAGGACATAGGCGGTCTCAAGGACGTCATCCAGAAGGTCAGGGAGATGATTGAGCTCCCGCTCAAGCACCCGGAGATATTCGAGAAGCTCGGCATTGAGCCGCCCAAGGGCGTCCTGCTCTACGGTCCGCCTGGAACGGGTAAGACACTCCTTGCCAAGGCCGTCGCTAACGAAGCCAATGCCCACTTCATAGCCATCAACGGCCCGGAGATAATGAGCAAGTACTACGGTGAGAGCGAGGAGCGCCTGAGGGAGGTCTTCAAGGAGGCCGAGGAGAACGCACCGGCGATAATCTTCATAGACGAGATCGACAGCATCGCTCCGAAGAGGGAGGAGACCCACGGTGAGGTTGAGAAGCGCGTTGTCAGCCAGCTGCTGACTCTCATGGACGGCCTGAAGAGCCGCGGAAAGGTCATAGTAATCGGTGCAACCAACAGGCCGGACGCTCTCGATCCTGCACTGAGGAGGCCTGGAAGGTTTGACAGGGAGATTGAGGTTGGCGTTCCGGACAAGCAGGGCAGGAAGGAGATACTCCAGATACACACCAGAGGAATGCCGATCGAGCCGGAGTTCAGGGGAAGCAAGGTCATTGAGATACTCGCGGAGCTCGAGAAGAACGACGCCTACCGCGAGAGCGCCGAGAGGGCCATAATGAAGGCCAAGAACGCGAGGGATGAGGAGGAAATAAAGAGGGTGCTCAGAGAGATCGACGAGAAGCTCTACGATGAGGTCAAGGCCAGGCTCATCGACGCCCTGCTGGACGAGCTGGCGGAGGTAACGCACGGCTTCGTCGGAGCCGATCTCGCGGCCCTTGCAAGGGAGGCTGCCATGGCCGCCTTGAGGAGGCTCATCCAGGAGGGCAAGATAGACTTCGAGGCAGAGCACATACCCAAGGAGGTCCTTGAGGAGCTGAAAGTGACGAGAAAGGACTTCTATGAGGCGCTGAAGATGGTTGAGCCGTCGGCTCTCAGGGAAGTCCTCCTTGAGGTGCCGAACGTCCGCTGGGACGACATTGGAGGCCTTGAGGACGTGAAAGAGGAGCTCAAAGAGGCCGTCGAGTGGCCGCTCAAGTATCCAGAGGCGTTCATAGGTCTCGGCATCACCCCACCGAAGGGAATACTGCTCTACGGTCCGCCCGGAACCGGTAAGACTCTCCTCGCCAAGGCTGTTGCGACGGAGAGCGAGGCCAACTTCATAGCAATCAAGGGTCCGGAAGTGCTGAGCAAGTGGGTCGGTGAGAGCGAGAAGAATATCCGCGAGATATTCAGGAAGGCCAGGCAGGCCGCTCCGACGGTGATATTCATCGACGAGATCGACGCTATAGCTCCGCGCAGGGGAACCGACGTGAACCGCGTCACCGACAGGCTCATCAACCAGCTCCTCACCGAGATGGATGGAATACAGGAGAACAGTGGTGTCGTCGTCATAGGCGCCACCAACAGGCCCGACATCATCGACCCGGCCCTGCTGAGACCTGGCAGATTCGACAGGTTGATACTCGTGCCGGCTCCGGATGAGAAGGCCAGGCTGGAGATATTCAAGGTTCACACGAGGCGCGTCCCGCTCGCAGAGGACGTCAGCCTGGAGGAGCTGGCAAAGAGGACAGAGGGCTACACGGGTGCAGACATCGAGGCGGTGGTCAGGGAAGCCGCGATGCTTGCCATGCGCAGAGCCCTCCAGGAGGGCATCATCAGGCCCGGCATGAAGGCCGACGAGGTAAGAGGAAAGGTCAAGGTCACAATGAAGGACTTCGAGGAGGCCCTCAAGAAGATTGGACCGTCAGTGAGCAAGGAGACAATGGAGTACTACAGGAAGATACAGGAGCAGTTCAAGCAGTCCCGCGGTTGAACACGGGATTGATGAAGAGGTATCTGCAGCTTGTTGGACCGACGCCCCTTCTCTCTTTTAATTCATGCCAGTGCTGTTCTTTCCGGTTGTGATGGTTAACTTGGGAGGTCTTGGACACAGCGCGATAAAGGGCCGGACGTGAAGGTTTCTTGATGCACTTGGCCGGAGTAAAAAGGGTTTCGAAGTATAAGAAGTGGGGGAGGAATCATTTCAGAATTTCAAGCTCAAACGTCCTTGCGTCGCTTCTTTGTACTTCCTGGATGGCTAGCATCCGGGCCTCGTCGGCATTTTCTGCCTCAATGACGAGGGTTTTCTTTTCAGAGGGGGCATAGAGGGTTAGTTCCCACTTCATGTTATCCCGTCGCCCTTGGCATCTCAACTGTTATAAGTTTATCGGATAATGACTTGTCATGCGGATGGTTATTCCCGCCTCCCTGATCGAGGAAATTGTCAGTGCTGCAAAAAGTTCATCAGTTGAAATATGCGGTTTGCTCTTCGGGGAACGTAGTGGGGAGGAAATCAGGGTCATTGAGGCGAAGGCGATAACCAACAGGCTTAAGTCGCCGGAGGCCTTTGAGATGGAGCCGCTCGAGATGGTGAAGGTCATCGATGATGCTGAAGGGCGGGGCCTCGAGGTCGTTGGAATCTTTCATTCCCACCTGAAGTGCCCCCCGAGGCCGAGCGAGCGCGATTTGGAGGGGATGAAGAACTGGCGGGTCCCCTGGCTGATAATTGACGATAAAGAGAACTACGGCGCCTTTGTTCTGGAGGGGGAGAAAGTAAGGGAAGTGGATGTCAGAGTCGTCTGAGTTCACTCGTCTCTTATGATTATCTCTATCCTCCTCCCCCCGCGATAGCCCTTCATCGCCGAGAGCATGCCCTTTATCGTCTTCTCAACCAGCTCCTGCACCCAGTCCTTCATCGGCAGAACCTGGCCGTCTATCTTGACCGTGACCTTGGGCTTTGAGCTGAGGACGGCGCAGTCGTTGAGGGTCTTTTCGCCCTTGACGATCAGTCTGGCCATCTCGGCGCAGTTGAGGCCGCACATATGGCAGTCTATGTTGGGGAGCATGAAGGCCCTCTTTTCCACGAGGTCGGCGAGCTTCTCGGGTTCTCTGGTCGCATCTATGACCGGGAGCCCTTCAACTTCTTCCATGCCGGTCGAGGCAATGAGCCCGCTCACCGCTATAGCGAGGCCGTCGTTGAGCTCCCTCACGTCCTCCTCGTTCCTCGCGCATATTACCTTGGGAACGTGTCTGGCTGATTTAAACCCCTCCATGAGAAGAAAATCTGCGGAAACCATAGAAAACAGGGCGTTGAGGTCTTTGGATTTGAACAGGAGCGCGTCTGTATCGTTCGCCCGTACCAGGACAGCGTCGGCCACCTTTGAGAAGCGCCAGGTGTCGCTGCCCTCCCTGTCAAAGTCCGTGTGCATGCTCTTGGCTATCGCCACGCGGTAGCCCCTCTCCTTCAGAACCCTCGCGACGGCTTCAACCGTTGTCGTTTTTCCGCTTTTCTTGAAACCGACGAAGGCGATGCCCTTCATTCTGATCCCTCACAGGAGCATTATCCAGTTGAGGTCGTCTATCTTCACAAGGAGAGCTCTAGCCCTGTTTCCTGCTATGTCGACCACATCCTTCAGGAGTATGACCTCCTCGTCGAACTCATCGAGGATTCCGGTGAAGGAGTGCTCGTTGCTGACTGCGAGGGCTACCCTTCGGCCTTTCCACGTCTCAAGCGTCCTGTCAAGTAAGTACGGCTTCTCCCCCATTCTCATCACCGGTGCGGCTATTTAACCCCCTCTTTTTAACCTTTCTCTCACTTGTCTTTTTGACAACATACTTCGTATCCTTTTCACCCTAATTGTCTTTTTGACAGGTATGGGGCCACAAAACTTTTACGTCTGTTGCCTCTATGTATCACTAGAGGTGATACACATGATGCCGGAAGCCGTTGTGGATGGAAGTGTTGCCCTCATGTGGGTGCAGGCAGAGACTGTGCAGAAAAGGTCTAGGCCAAAAACCCGGCCCCGCTGGCCAGACTGAGGCACCACCTATTTCTCTTTTATTTTCCACAAAACATTTAAGCGGGCGTCCCGTTCGTTTTTCGGTGATGAGGTTGAGGTTTACCGTTAAAGGTGAAAGGGCTAAGGACCTTTTTCTGAGGGATCTGAGGGAAGCTGGCATAAAATTTGAGATTCATGAGAAACTCGGATACGAGGCGTTCGTGGGATACATTCTCGAGGGAACCCTGGAGGAGATAAGCGCGCAGATAGACGTTATGGAAGGAGCCGACAGGGAGGCCCTCAAGGAGGGCTTCGTTTCGTTCAGGGAGAGCCTCAACCACATACTGGAGCACATCAAGGTGGGCGAGAAGTTCGAGACCCTTCTCCAGGAGGGTCCGTGGGTCGCTGAGATCCTCGACCAGCTCACCAGGAACGGCGCAATAGACTACAGCGACGGCGTCATCAAGCTGAAAGACGGTGTTGACGTTACGAAGCTCCGCTTCGAGTTTAAGTTTCCCTTTAATCTCGTACACAACCCCGAAAGTGCCGAAAAAATCGCCAAGCAGTTCGCCTTCACAGATCTTGTCATGGAGTATGAATTTGAAATACTCGAACTGGACATAGGCAAGATAAGCACCCTCGGCAAGATAGCGGCGCGTTACTTCCCGGAGGACTACCTTCTCAAGGTCTACTTCGCGCTGATAGGCCGCTCGATTCTCTCGGGGGAGATACTCAAGTCCCTCGGCAACGAGAAGGTTCCGGAGGAAGACCTCGTTAATGGATTCGTCAGGGCTTCCCCAATCTCGATACCCACCGAGAAGGGAACCCTCGTCATCAACTACTCTTCAAAGGCAATCGAGGAAGTCCTCCGGTTCCTCAAGAGGGCCGGCTATATAGAGATAAAGGCTGGAAAGGTGAAGAAACTCAGGGATTTGGTGTGATAAACTTTCCCTCGGTGTTCTCTTTTTCTATCCGATAGTAGTCCCGCCTCTGGGGCACAAAACGTTTATAAGTTGGGTCAACGTAATGACCAAAATGGTAATGTTATGGTTCAACCTGATGACCTAATTGTTGAGCACCTAACGAGCACTCCGACGCTGCTTGCCCCCTATAATAAGCCCCATAAGAGACGTCTCTATGGGTGGCTGTCATCGAAGGTTGGAGCATATTTGAACGGTGGGAGTCCCAGTACAATACTTCTGCTCGGGATAAGGGGGGTTGGAAAGACGACCCTTCTTGCACAGTTGTACTTTGAAACCATGAAAGAAATCGGCCCCAATGGGGTTCTCTACCTCTCTCTTGACAGGTTGAGGGCCTTTGGTCTGGGGCTATTAGAAGTGATCGAGGCATACAAGCGACTGGTAAGGCCAGAGAAGGCGGTACTCCTCATCGATGAAGTTCAGTATGAGAAGGATTGGGACTTGAAGATAAAGCTCCTCCATGATGAGCGGAGATTCTTTATAATAGCAACTGGTTCCTCAGCTATAAAGCTCAGGGAAAGCCCGGATCTTGCTAGAAGGGCTCTTCACAGGGAACTGTTTCCGATGACCTTTCGGGAGTACCACCATTTAAGAACGGGCCGAGAACTGCCGGAACTCATGGGTAGGATCATAAGGGGAGAGGAAATTTCGATGCCCCCCTTGGTGGAGGAAATTGATACCTATGTGAGGGTCGGTGCAATGCCGCTAGCCCTCGAAATGGAAGAGTGGGAGGTTTATGAGCGATTGACGGCGATGTTAGACCGTGTTGTCTACCGGGACCTGCGAGAGGTTCACGCCTTCGAAGCCGAAACTCTTGACCGAACCTTTGACCTCCTCCACCTTCTCGCGACCCCAAAGGGTGAACGCTTCAGCTATGAGAAACTGTCAAAAACCCTTGGGCTGGCCAAAGGGACCGTTATGAAACTGGTTGATGCTTTGGAGAAGGCTGGCCTTGTGCAGAGGATTCCACCCTGCGGTTCCCCCTCCAAGGTCATTCGAAAAAGTCCCAAAATCAAGTTTCTCGCGGTCCCCATAAAATCGGCTCTGCTCTTCACCTCGGGCTTCAACATCCGTAGGAAGGAGGTCTTCGCTTCTCTGGTTGAAGACATCGTGGCGTTCTATCTGTTTGTCCTTTCAAAATCTAGAAACGGTCGCTTGTGCTACGAGCCTGGGAAGGGCGGAGCGGACTTCGTCCTTGAGCTGGGTGAAAAAAGGATTGTCGTCGGAGTCGGTCTTGGGAAGGTTCGGAAGGATCAAGTGGAGAGGAGCATGGAACGTCTGGGGGCGGATAGGGGGATCGTGCTGGGTGAAAAATACGAGCCTGGTGATGGAGTGGCGTTTTATCCCTGGAGGGCCTTTGTGGCAGGGTTCTGACACGGGGTACTGTTTTCAAAGGGGCAAGTATTTAATCCTCGCCCTCCCGTTTTTCTCCAGCCATTCAAGGAGCTCCCTTGCAAACTCGAACTTCTTACGCTTGGTTCCCCACACGGGCGAGTGCTCCTTCAGCGATGGCTTGCTCCACTTCCCAACGGTTTCCCCAAAGTCAAAGCCCACCAGAACTATCTCCCGCGCCCCCAGCTCCTCGGCCAGAAAAGCGGCCCTGTCGCCGTCGGTAAAGCCGCCAAAGTTGTAGACGATGTCCAGGGGCTCCGTCTGGGTCGTCCCAAGGATTCTGGAGAAGAAGGGCACGTAGGCGGTCAGCCTGTCAATGTTGTCCCCGTGGGCGTGGACTGCCAGAAAGGCCCCCCTCTCGTTGGCCCTCTTTAAATCAAAAACCCTGCCGTCGAGGTCGGTGACTGCTATGTCTGGAACGAGTCTGGCTTCGAGGAGCGCAGAGGTCGCTCCATCGGCCGCTATAAGCGTCCCGTCGGAGAAGTCGTGCTCTTTGAGAGCTATCTCAAGGCTAGGGCCAGCGCCGAATACATACGCCTTTTTTTCGACAACCGGGGCCAGCTCTTCCTTAAGCACGTATTCGTCTCCCTCGAGAAGGAGCGCCCTCAGCACCTGCGCGGCTTCGCGGTCTTTTTCAACAGAGTAGCCCATCTCCCGGACGATGCGGAGGTAAAAGGGCTTCCACTCTTCCCACTTCATGTTGGCCCATTCCCCCCTGGGCAATATTAATTTTGTGGATCCGATGCACACTGCGGGCTTTTACAGTACGATAAATCTCACTACGAAAGATTTAAAATCATGGATGGTCTTAACTATCCATTGGTGAAGCTATGTGACACGGAAATATGCAGGTTTGGCCCTAGTTTTTTTTAGTGGTTTTTTCAGTAGTAGCCAGCGGCTGTATAGGCGGTGGTGGTGAAGAGGAAGCAACGACAATAGTTATAGGCGTGACAGACAAGGTAACGGACCTCGACCCGGCAAACGCCTACGATTTCTACACTTGGGAGGTTCTCAACAACGTCATGGAGGGTCTGGTGAAGTACAAGCCTGGAACGCTGGAAATCGAGCCCGCTCTGGCGGAGAGCTGGGAGGTCAATGAGGACTCGACAGTCTGGACCTTCCACCTCAGGAAGGACCTCAAATTCGCTGATGGAACTCCCTTAACGGCCAAGGACGTGGTCAGGAGCATTGAGAGGATAATGACAATTCAGGGGGACCCATCCTGGCTCGTTACGGACTTCGTGGATAAGGTTGAAGCGAAGGACGACTACACGGTTGTCTTCTACCTCAAGCAGCCAACCGCATACTTCCTGGCCCTCCTCACGACCCCGCCCTACTTCCCGGTCCACCCGGACTATGCTCCGGATCAGATACAGAGCGACCAGACCGCCGGCGGTGCCGGTCCCTACAAGATAACCAAGTGGGTGCGCGATGAGGAGCTCGTTCTCGAGGCCAACCCGAACTACTACGGCGAGAAGCCCAAGACCGAGAAGATAATCATTAAGTTCTACCGCGACGCCTCAACCATGCGCCTTGCCCTCCAGAACGGTGAGATAGACATAGCCTGGAGGACGCTCAGGCCGAGCGACATAGACAGTCTGAAGAAGGACGAGAACTTCAACGTCATAGAGGTGCCCGGTGGATTCATCCGCTACATCTGCCTCAACACTCAGAATGAGCCGACGAGCAACGTCAAGGTCAGGCAGGCGCTCGCGGCGGCGGTCAACAGGCCGGAGATAGCCCAGAAGGTCTTCATGGGAACCGTTGAGCCGCTTTACAGCCTGATTCCGAACGGAATGTGGAGCCACAAGGACGTCTTCAAGGAGAAGTACGGCGACGGCAACATCGAACTTGCAAAGCAGCTCCTCACCGAGGCCGGCTACTCCGAGAGCAACCCGCTGGAGATACAGCTCTGGTACACACCGACCCACTACGGCGACACCGAGGCCGACCTCGCCCAGATGCTCAAGGAGCAGTGGGAGAAGACCGGAATGATAAAGGTCACCATCAAGAGCGCCGAATGGGGAACCTATACCGACTACGCCAGGAACGGCCAGATGCAGGTCTACTTGCTCGGCTGGTACCCGGACTACCTTGACCCCGATGACTACACCACCCCGTTCCTCAAGAGCACCGCCAACAGCTGGGCCGGAACCGGCTACTCCAACCCGACAATGGACGACCTCCTGAGCCAGGCCCAGAGGCTCAGCGACCAGAACGAGAGGACGAAGCTCTACGAGCAGGTCCAGGACATACTCGCCCAGGACGTTCCCTACATACCGCTGATACAGGGCAAGCTCTTCGTAGTGACCCAGAAGAACGTCAAGGGAGTAACCATAGGCCCAGACATGATATTCCGCTACTCTCTCCTCTACAAGGAGTGATTTCCTTTTTTAACTCCTTTTTGTTTGTCTAAAGTGAAAGGGGTGATACCGTGGCCAGGGGACTTGGTCGGTATATAATAATCAGGGCGCTCATGATAATTCCGACGATCCTAATCCTCTACACCCTTGTGTTTTTCTTTCTCAGGATCCTCCCCGGTAATCCCGTTATGGCCGTTGTGGGGACGAAGAACATTCCCCCGGAGCAGCTGGAGCACCTGATGGAGATGGCAGGGCTTGACAGGCCCCTCTACGTCCAGTACTTCGACTACCTCAGGGGCATTCTCCACGGTGATTTCGGGGTTACGCTGGCGTTCCCGATGGGGAAGCCGGTGTGGGACTACATAGCCCAGCGCTTCCCTGCGACGCTTGAATTGGCAATCTGGGCCTTCACTATCAGCGTGCTCCTCGGCCTCCTTACTGGAGTGATAGGTGCCACCCGGAAGGGGACGAAGACGGACACTGCCATGAGGGTCTACAGCATAGTCGCTTACACCCTCTTCATACCCTGGTTTGGCATGATGCTCCAGTACCTCTTCGGCATCCACCTGCACTGGCTGCCCACCTCGGGAAGGCTTGACCCGGGAGTTAACCTCCACACGGTGACCGGCCTTTACGTTCTGGACAGTATCATCACCGGGAACTGGGACGCACTTGTGAGCTCGGTGAGGCACCTGATCCTGCCGGCGCTTACCCTCGGAATCGTCCTCAGCGGAGCGTACACGAGGCTGGTGAGGAACAACATGGTTGACGTCCTCAGCCAGGACTTCATAAGGGCCTACTACGCCAGGGGTGTTGCCGACAGAAAGGTCATGTGGTACACGCTGAAGAACGCCTTCATACCCGTCGTTACCCTCATGGGACTCCAGTTCGCCATACTCCTCGGCGGAGCGGTTCTTACCGAGACGACCTTCAGCTGGCCGGGAATGGGAACGTTCCTCGTGGACAGGATAGACTACCGCGACTACAACGCCATCCAAGGTGCGGTGATATTCTTCGCCTTCTTCGTCGGCATCATCAGCCTCATAGTGGACATAGTCTACGCACTGCTCGACCCGAGGGTGAAGTACTGAGGTGGTCAAGATGGAGATAGCAGGAAAACTTACCGAGTTCGTCTTCGGGAAGAAGCCCGGCAGGGGCATGCTCATCTTCGGCATAATCATCGTCCTCATCGTGGTCATAATGGCGATCTTCGCCCCCTGGATAGCTCCTTATGACCCGACTCAGAGCAGCGACGACGTCTTTGCCCCGCCCAGCCCGGATCACCTCATGGGAACCAACAGGCTCGGCCAGGACATGTTCTCGAGGATAGTCTGGGGCTCAAGGGTCGTTCTCTACGTGGTTTCGATAGCGACATTGCTCTCGATGGCGATAGGAATTCCCCTCGGACTGCTCTCCGGGTACCACGGTGGAAAAATCGACAGAACGCTGAGCGTGATAATGGACAGCATCTACGCGTTCCCCGCTTTGATCCTCGCGATGGTCATCGCGGTGGTTCTGGGCCCGAGTCCGATAAACACGGCCATAGCGATAAGCTTCGTCTACGTGCCGACCTACTTCAGGATGGTTCGCGGGCAGACCCTCAGCTTCACCGGCCAGCTCTTCGTTGAAGCGGCCCACGCAATAGGGGCGAAGGACAGGGAGGTCATGTTCAAGTACATCCTGCCCAACCTTGCACCCACGATTCTGGTGGTCTTCACCCTCAGCGTCGCGGATGCCATACTAACTGAGGCCGGCCTGAGCTTCCTGGGACTGTCTGTAACGCCACCGACGCCCGACTGGGGATACGACCTGCGCGTCGGCCAGCCGTTCCTGCTCGACGGCTACTGGTGGCTGGTCTTCTTCCCGGGAATAATGATAATGCTCCTGGCCATGGCCTTCGCGCTGATAGGAGAGGCCCTCAGCGAGAGGCTCTCCCTTGGAACGAGGTGATGTAAATGCTGCTGGAAGTCAAAAACCTTAGCATCTACTACTACACCCTCGCGGGGGTCGTCAAAGGGGCGGAGAACGTGACGTTCGACATTGACAGGGGAGAGTGGGTCACCTTCGTCGGGGAGAGCGGAAGCGGAAAATCCACGGTCGCTCACGCGATAATGAACATCGTCCCGTCGCCGGGGAAGATAGTCTCGGGAGAGGTCATCTTCGAGGGAAAGGATCTGCTGAAGATAGGCAAGGATGAGCTGAGGAAGATCCGCGGAAAGGACATCAGCATGATATTCCAGGACCCAATGACCAGCCTCGACCCCCTCAGGAAAGTCGGCGACCAGATGGTCGAGGTCATGACCGTTCACGGCGTCCCGGGGGATGAGGCGAGGGAGAGGGCGAAGGAGCTCCTCGAGAAGGTCAACCTCCCGCCCGACAGGCTCGACTACTACCCCCATCAGCTCAGTGGCGGCCAGAGGCAGAGGATAAGCATAGCGATGGCGATGGCCTTCAACCCGAAGCTCCTCATAGCGGACGAGCCGACGACCGCTTTGGATGTTATCGTGCAGGACTCCATAATGGACCTCATAGACGCCCTCAAGGCCGAGGGAACGAGCATCTACTTCGTTACCCACGACATCTCGCTTGCAGCCGAGAGGAGCGACAAGATAGCCGTCATGTACGCGGGGAAGCTCGTCGAGTTCGGAACCGTTGAGCAGATAGTCGAGAACCCGCTCCATCCGTACACGAAGGCGCTCATCGAGGCGGTTCCAGACCTCTGGAAGGAGAGCGAGGTCAGGGCGATTCCAGGATACCCGCCTGACCTGAGGAGCCCGCCCCCGGGCTGCCGGTTCCACCCGAGGTGCCCGGTTTTCAGGGAGCGTTCGGCGCTCAAGGGCTTGTGTGATGCAGTCGAACCAGGGATGATAGAGTACGAGAAGGGTCACTTCGTGGCCTGCCATCTGTACGGGGGTGCAGGAGAATGAGCAAGCCACTGCTTCGCGTTGAAAACCTGAAGAAGTACTTTCCGGTCAGGAGAAGCATCCTGGAGGCCCTCAGGAAGGAGCCTCCGCGCTACGTCAAGGCCGTAGACGGCATCAGTTTCGAGATAGGCCGGGGAGAGGTTCTGGCGCTCATCGGCGAGAGCGGCTGTGGTAAAACGACGGCAGGAAGGACCGTCTTGAGACTTATAGAGCCCACAGATGGCAGGATAATCTTCGACGGAACGGATATAACCGAGCTCTCCCGCGAGGAAATGAGGCCCTTCAGGCGGAGGATGCAGATAATCTTCCAGGATCCCTACGCCAGCCTTAGCCCAAGGATGAAGATAGGAGATGCAATAGCACATCCGCTTCTCGTCCATGGGCTCGCTGATAAAGAAGAAGCTAAGGAGATGGCACTCAAAATGCTGAAACGTGTAGGCCTAACACCTGAAGACGAGTTCTACGACCGATACCCCCATCACCTCAGCGGCGGCCAGAGGCAGCGCGTTGTGATAGCGAGGGCCATGATACTCAAGCCCGAGTTCGTGGTTGCGGATGAAGCCGTCTCGATGATAGACGTCTCCATGCGCGCATCAATTCTTGAACTTCTAGAGTCCTTCAGGGAGGAGTACAACCTAAGCCAGCTCTTCATAACCCACGACATAGCGGTAGGCAAGCTCATAGCGGACAGGATAGCGGTCATGTACCTCGGCAAGATAGTCGAGATGGGGCCCACGGAGGAAGTTCTGAAGAACCCTGTCCACCCGTACACGATGGCCATCATCCAGGCGGTTCCATCGATAGTGCGCAGGAAGAAGGAGAAGAAGCTTAAGATTACGGGAGAAGTCCCCAACGCCGCCAACCCGCCGAGCGGGTGCAGGTTCCATCCTAGGTGCCCACTTGCAACGGAGGAGTGCAAAACTAAAGAGCCGGAGCTGGTTGAGGTAAGCCACAACCACTTCGTTGCCTGCCATCACCCGATTCACTGACTTTCTTTTCTTAATTTTCGGTCTATTTTCAGCATCTCCCTCCACTGCCTCCCGGGCCAGTAAACCTGACCGCAGTCCTCGCAGACGTAGAACTCGTCGTAGTTCTCGTAGACCTTCGGGGGAACTTTATCCCTGACGTTTTCCTTCGGGACGGACCGTATGAGCCCGTTGCACTTCGGACAGCGGGCGTTTTGTGGAAAAAGCTCCTGGAACTCAACGCCGAAGCGCTTGAGCTCCCTCGCCTGCCCCTCAAGGGAGTTTGAGCCCAGCAGGATTACTTCAAGGCCGAGCTTTCTAGCCCTCTCGGCGAGCCCGGAATCGCGGGTGAGGATTATTCTGTCCTCTCTCCCGGCAATCTCTAGTATCTCGTCGTCGTCCTCGACGCCGTAGAGCGTGTCGTAGCCGTAAAGCCTGAGCCACCTCGCGAGCCGGCCGAGCATCATGTCCGCTATGAACCTCATGTTCAAGAGTTGGTGGCAATCCTTATAAGGGGACTATTTCACAGGCATAAAATAGGTGGTGGGTTTGATAGTCTACTTCATCGGCACCGGTGGGAGCGAGGGAATTCCGGCGCACCTCTGCACCTGCCCGACATGCAGCGAGGCGAGGAAGTTCGGCTTCGCCCAGAGGAGGCCTTCAACGTTGGCCATCATAACCGAAACGGGAAAAGCCGTTCTCTTCGACGTTGGAACCGACATAAGGGACTTCCTGAACGTTCCGCTGGAGGCGATTTTCCTCACCCACTGGCACCACGACCACATCTACGGTCTCTACAAGCTCCGCTGGATGGCGCTGGAAACGCCGCTCTACGCGCCGGAGGGGCAAGCCGACGCGCTAATCC
>JAGHBN010000014.1 GCA_021160985.1 Thermococcus sp. | reverse complement strand
TCTCGCGGGCCGAGGTGGTCTTCCCGAACGAGAGGGAGGCACTTGTCATAACCCGCGCGGAGAGCGTTGAGGAGGCCGCAGAGGTTCTCCACGACTGGGGAGCAAAAATCGTTGTCATAACCCGCGGCGAAAGGGGAGTCCTTGTCTACGACGGACAGTTCAGGGAGTTCCCTGCACTTCCAATAAGGCCCGAGGAAATCGTTGACCCCACCGGTGCCGGGGACGCCTTTGCCGGCGGCTTCCTGGCTGGCTACTCCAGGGGAGAGAGTATGGAGACATGCATAAAGCTCGGGCTGGAGCGGGCGAGGGAAGTTTTGAAGAAAAAGGGGAGCTGGAGCGTCTAATCAGACGCCATCCTAAAAAAGACGTAGAGGGCCACAATGAACAAAGCGGCCAGGGCCGTAACCTCAAGCCTGGGCAGGTAGGGGGACAGGGAAAACATCAGAAAGTACGTGGGGAATGTGAGCCCAACAGCCGCCAGGAGGACTGCGTAGTGTTCCAGCGGCGCCCGCTCCCTGTCGAGATAGGCCATCTCTATGGTCAGCAGGGCAAGGGCCACAATGGTGAGGCCATACAGACCTCCAGTCCGGGTGTAGAGCAGAAACACCCCCACGGTGAGGAAGAAGAGGGATCCGATGAAGTACCACTGGATGCCCATCAGGGCCAGGGGCAGCATGAGGAGTGTGCGGCGGTCTATCATGGCCAGGAACAGGAAAAGCACGACAAGAGGCGCAAGGGAGTAGAGCCTTCTTTTTATCTTCATGCCCTCGTCACCTCCGCTACGGCAGCCTTCAGCGGTTTTCTGACGTCCCAGTCTATTATAACACCGTATCCGGCCATTTTTCTCAGGAGAGCCTTCCTCTGGAGGCCGAGCAGCTTAAGGGCCAGCTCTTCCTCGCGGCTCTTCGGCTCGACGGCGGTGTATGGGTTGGGGCTTATGACAACCACATTGTAGCCGAAGGAAGACATTATCCTGAGCGCCTCTCTGCTCTCCTCCGTCAGGAGCGGGGAGAAGTAGACCAGCTGTGCCTTCGCCGGGAAGCGTGAGCGGATCAGATGCTCAACCTGGTACGCTATCATGTTGTTCTTATCTGGTTTGGCAGTGCTGAGGAAGTCTATGCACTTGAAGAAGTGCCTTTTGCCGTAGTCTGGGCGGACCCAGAGGGGCACGTCCTCGGCCAAGAGCAGACCGAAGCTGGTGCCGCTGTTGAGGGCGTTGAGCATCAGCGAAGCTGCCGCTCTGATGAGGTCGTCAAAGACCAGCTCACCGGTGTAGGACGCATCGACAATGAATATAACGTCCACCTTGCGCTCGCTCTCGTACTCGTTGGCCATTATCCTGCCGGTTCTCGCGGTGGCCTTCCAGTTGATGATCTTGAGCGGATCCCCCGGCTGGTACTCCCTGATTGCGTGGAACTCGACGCCCTCGCCGACCCGTGGGCTTGGAAGGGGACCGACGGTCACCTTGGTTCCCCGCGTGGAGTATGGGGTGGGGACGTCTTCTATTATGGGAACACCGATTATCTCGGTGTACAGGTCAAACCTCTTCTTGAAGTAGAATAGACCAAAGGGGTCGCGATAGTCCAGCTCGACCCAGTTGAACTCGTGGATTCCGCGTTTAACGCGGACACGGTAGCGGAGCTCCCTCAGCTCACCCTTCCTCAGAGACAGCACCCACTCGGTGCTCCCTTCAATCAGCTCAAGCCCCTCGGGGAGGTCTTCCCTGATCTTCAGACTCGGAATCCTCTCCCCGGCCCTTATCCTGAGCACCACATCGATTTCTGTGCCTTCAAGGAAACGGTTGTGGGGGACGATTCTCTCCAGCTCCACCACCATGCTGGGCTTAAAGAAGAACACCGCAACGAAGGCTAACCACAGGGCAGGCAGGAGGAGGTAAACCATCTCCCAACGGAGGAGAAGGAAGGCGATTAGCACCAGAATCCAGAGGGCCAGAAAGAGCTCTTCTGCCTTCTCAGTTAGTGCCATGCCCTCCTCTAACCCTGTCCTCCCCTCGGGATTCTTTTCCGGTTCAGCGGGTGATGGAGCCATTGAAAATCCCTGCACCATTCCACCTCACTCAAATTTGGGGACCGGGACGCGCTCAAGTATCTTCTCCATTATGCTCTCCTGGCTCACCCTAGTGTACCACAGCTCGCGCTTGAGGATGAGCCTATGGCTCAGGGCCGGGACTGCAACGGCCTTAACGTCGTCCGGAATCACGTAATCCCTGCCCTTTAGGGCCGCATATGCTCTGGAGAGCTTGAGCAGGGCAAGGCTCCCCCTCGGAGACGCACCAACCTCAATTTCCTTTCTGTCCTCTCGCGTGGCAGTAACGATGTCGGTTATGTACTCCAGTACAGGGTCGCTGACGTATACCTCCTCGACCGCCCTCTGCATCTCAACGACCTCTTCGGGCGTCAGAATGGGGGTTATATCAACTTCCTCCTTCTTCCGCGCCATTCTCCTGCGGAGTATCTCCATCTCCTCACCCTTCGAGGGGTAGCCGACGCGCAGGCGGACGAGGAAGCGGTCAAGCTGAGCCTCGGGAAGCGGATAAGTCCCCTCCTGCTCTATCGGGTTCTGCGTGGCTATTACGATGAAGGGTTTCGGGAGCTGGTATGTGTTGCCCTCGATTGTTACCTGCCTCTCCTGCATCGCCTCAAGCAGAGCGGACTGCGTCTTCGGCGGGGCGCGGTTTATCTCGTCCGCGAGGAGCACGTTGGTGAACACCGGCCCCTTCCTGAACTCGAACTCAAGCGTCTTCTGGTTGAACACAGAGACTCCGAGTATGTCGCCCGGGAGAAGGTCGGGCGTGAACTGGACGCGGGTGAACTGGACGCCTAGGGCCTTTGCAAAGCTCTTGGCCATCAGAGTCTTTGCAAGCCCAGGCAGATCCTCCAGCAGGATGTGGCCGTCTGCTAAAATTGTGGTTAGTATAAGCCGCAGCACCTCGTCCTTCCCGACTATTGCCTTCTTTACCTCATCAAGGACAGCGTTACCTTTCTCGTGTATTTCCTCCACCTTCATTCAAATCAGCCTCCACAATCTCAAGGGCCTTCTCAAGGTTGTCCAAAAAGTCGCCCTCCGAGCGGAGAGCCTTCAATGCTTTGTTGGGCTCGGAAAGGAGAGAACGGTAAGTAGAGTTGTAGTCATCGGAAAGGGTCGCGTAGATGTGTATTATACTCTCCTCAATCAGCGATCGGGCGACTTTGCCGGTCTTGGCCCGGCTTATGAGGGTAACAGCCCTATCTACGTCGGTCTTTCTTTTTACACTTGTCCTACGTTTCAGCCGGGGTCTCGCCACCCTCATCTCCAGCCCAAAGAGAAAAGCCCCCAAAAAGACTCCAAGGAAGAGGACAGCTAACCATCTAATCACGTAAGAACCCATGACCACAGATACCACAAATAGGGCGGCACTGACAACGACCACCAACTTATGGAGCCTCATTCAGCGCACCCCGCATTTTCCTGTAAAGTTCAAGGGCTTTTTCGGCATCCTCCCACGTGACTTTCTCCGGGGCATATTTTGCCTTTTCGAAAAGTTCAGTTATTCTCTTGAAGGGCTCCTTGAAAACCTGCACCCTCTCCGCGTGCTCCCAGTGGGTCCAGCTCTCCTTGTAGGGTATGCCAAGATACTCCAGCCAGAGGACAGCGTTCTTGTATATCCCGACAATGGCCTCCCGGGGGTCGCTGAACATATCGAGCCCAATCTCATCGAGCTTCTTGTCAAACTGCCTCGCCCTCTTGTACAGTTCCCTCCTTTTTCTCTTTTTGAGGGCCTCTCGGTAGTAGGCAACCGCAAAGTAAGCCGCAACCGCTATGAAAACAATGGTGAGAGCATAGAGGAGGTAAACGGTCGAAGAAGCAACCGTGGAGGTAGAGTTTGTTGATGTGATATTATGTTCGGGGAGCACTGGACCACCTGAAGAAGGGTGGCTGAGTGTGGTGTTGTTAAGGGACGAACTGGAGGGGTAAGGGATCTTTTTCTTACCCATGACAAAAACAACAAAAAAGTATCCCAGAAAACCAGTAAAAATAGCAATCCACGAAATCGAATACGATATTTTGAATTTGCTCCTAGAAGTTGGGTCGCGCCAGCTGAGAAGGATAAAGAAGATAGCCAGCGCCGAAACTATGGCAGCAACCACCAGAAAAATGCCTATTAACGACGCAGAAGTTTTTTTCAACTCTTCCGTTTTGACGCTGTACCCCAACAGAAGTGTCATCAATGAAAATAGGATCATCAACAGAACCAGGAATTTTACCCGGGTGGACATTTTCATCACACATAGTGGGAAGGGCAGGTTTAAAAGCTTTTACGCCGGGTAAGCCTTGGGTGGTAGCATGGAGAAGATGCCGAGGCTCCACGTGGAGGCTTCAGCGGAGGAGTGCCTCAAGGACGGGAAGGTTATCCAGGACTGTGTGATAATTCAGGAGAACGTTGAGGTCTGGCTGAAGAAGGACGAGGAAGTTCCGGACTTCGTGGAAGTTGAGAAGGCAAAGTTCCTGGTAAAGGAAGTCTACGACCGCTTTTATCTCTACGTTGACAGGCTGGAAGGAAAGATGCTCGCCGATGCGGTGATAATCCTCCCTGACGGCAGAACCAGGATATACCTGAAGAAGGGCGACGAGCTTCTCATCCTCCCGGTGGAGGGGTACACGAAGACCATCATAGCCAACGTTGGCAACCGCGTTAGGAGAGGGGATGCTTTTGCAGCGGTAACAACAAAGAAGGGGGAGGTTCACTACCTCAAGCCGCCGAAGGCCGGAACCGTCGTATTCATAGACGAAATAACCAGCAGTCCCCACTACATGTACTACATCCTGCCGGAGGAGTGAGGGGCTTCCCCGACCCCCACAGCTCCATGAAAGGGGACACCAAAAGTGTTATAAGGCACAGAAGTAACCCACCTTGAAGACAATTTTGGAGTTGAAGGAAATGAAGATTGAAGCTGGAGATTTTGTAAGGTTCCACTACGTGGGCAGATTTGAAAATGGAGAAGTTTTTGACACCAGTTACGAGGACATCGCCAAGGAAAACGAAATCTACGTGGAAGAGAGGGAATACGGGCCCCTCGAGATCCACGTGGGCGTTGGCGAGATAATCCCCGGCCTCGACGAGGCCCTGATAGGAATGGAAGTTGGCGAGAAGAAGACCGTCACAGTTCCGCCGGAAAAGGCCTACGGAATGCCCAATCCCGAACTGATTGTGGATGTCCCAATCACCGCGTTCACAGACATAGGGATGGAGCCGGTCGAAGGCATGTACGTCATGACCGACTCGGGAATAGCAAAAATAGCCAAAGTGGGAGAAGAGAACGTCAGTCTTGACTTCAACCATCCGCTCGCAGGGAAGACCCTTATCTTTGAAGTGGAAATAGTTGGAATTGAAAAAGAAAAGCACCCCTCACATTGATATGTTGAGGGTGGAGGCAACCTGGAATACGGCAAACCCCGCTGCTACGAGCAGGGCGCTGTATTTCAGGCCTGCCGAATATTTTCCTTCTCTTATGACCCCTATCCCAAGTCCAGAGACTACAGCCTGGAGGATGACAAACCCAAGAAGGATGGTCTTCAAAATCCCTGTTGGAAAGTTGCCAACCTCGGTTGTCATTTCCGCCATCACTTGAGTCACTATACCCAGTATCAGGGGGCCGACAAAGCCGCTCGTGATTATGAAAAACATCGCCTGCATTCCCGTGGAGGCCTGTCTCTCCTGTTTGATCCTTAAAATCTCCCTGACATCGTTTCCAACCGAGACCAGGACATCTCCCATTGGTGCACCCCTATCCAGGGCCTCTATTATGATCATCATGGATCTGTAAAGGACGGGAGACTTCCTGTTCCTGACAGCAAACGCCAGAAGGGCTTCACTCGTTGGACGACCCTTCTTTATTTCCGCAACGGTCTTTTTAAACTCCTTTGTCAGTGCTCCGAAATTGGCCGTCGTCAGCTCTTCGAGGGCCTCCGAGAACGAGATACCGGCACGGAGGGAGCTGGCGATATAAAAGAAGGCATCCGGTAATCTCTTTTCCATATCCTCAATGCGCTTGTTGATCTTCCAGTAGGGGTAGAAATATGCCATCCCCACAAAGCCTCCAATGAACGCCACAAGCCCATATAACAGGTTAAAGATTCCCACTACGGCCCCGGCTATGACCCCAACAAGAAGCGAGATAAGGAGATACTCTGAGGCGAGGAAGTCCATATCTGCGGAGTATATGAACAGCTCGTACTTCTTGAGCCACTTCTGAGGGAGTATTTTTTCAAAGATGAGTGCAATCTTCGATGCTTCCTTTGGCATTTGTTTCACCTCGGCTCCGCCTTCTTGATCATGTTGATTATTATCAGGGATATGGCCGGGAATGCCATCAGCATTATCAGTGCAAACGTCTCAACGGGCATCATCAGAGCCTGTGCCATCACGGACCCTGCCAATATTCCAACCACGAACATAGTCGGCATGACTATAGTGAGAAACATGTAGATGAAGGCTATACCGTTGACCTTCTGGACGTACTCAACGAGCTTCATCCTGTATTCGAAGGAAAAGTCCTCAGCGAGCTTGTACAGAATATCAGAAAGGTTTCCACCGAATTTAACCGCACGAAGAATCTGCTTAACGACCCTCGAAACGTTCTCGGAGGCCATCTTCTCGTCGAACCTCGTCAATGCATCCTCAAAGGAGGCACCGGTTTTCATGTCCCTCACGATGAGTTCAAATTCCTCAGAGATGACGCCGTAGTCAGCCTTTGCGACCGACAGAAGAGCCTCCGCTATACCCACTCCCGCACTCAACAGGGCCGCCATGTGGCGGAGTGCGTACGGAAGGGCCCTCTCAACCTCGGCAACACGCCTCCTCCATACCATCTTCGGGTAATAACGCATATAGAAGAAACCGCCCAGGGCACCCAGAAGCCCCACGAGCAGGGAAATATCAATCGGCTGATAGAGAAGATACGCCACCAGGAACAGGAAGATGCCGCTGAAGAGTGAAACAGCAAAAATAAGGGCCACATACCTGTCCTTTGGCATCAGAATGCTGGCCTTGTAAAGATCTTCATCAAGTCCCTTCAAGGACTTGGTCAAACGTTCAATCGGCCCCCTGAAGTAATGCAGCATTGTTTCAGCCAACCTCTCCGAGAAGGGCTCGGTTATCTCCTGCTTCCTCCACTCAATTATCGTCTCAAGCTCCTTTTCCCTCTCAGTCTCCTCCTTTTCAGCCTCTATCTCCTTCTGAAGCTCTTTGAGGATCCTTATTCTCTCAGATACACTCTTTCCCTCGGGCAGGCGGGATAGAGGCCTCTCTGCCACCTCTATTGTCTTACCGCCCAGTCTCTCCAGAAAATTTGAGAATGCCTCGAGGACTCCCATATTTTACCACCTCATACTATTGTCTCCAACTGCTCCCTGACATGAGAGCTGCTATCCTTCTCTATTTTTTCGAACAGTGCTTCTTCATCAATGTAGAACTGCCTGATGTAGTAGCCAACTTCCTGAATACTCCTTATGCCCTTCTCGACCATCCAGTCCAGGATAACCTTTCTCTTTTCCTTCTCCAGCTCCAGCTCCCTTATGGTAAGGCCAGTGTGGTGGGCAAGGGTGTTGAGAACCCTGCTGGGGACCCCCGTGGGAACCAGCTCATCCTTTGCCGGATCGTACTTGTAGAGCTTGTTCAGCTGAACGTGATCACCCTCTATCCCCGCAACCTCGGCTATCTCGGTTATGCGCCTTATGGTTCCCTTCTTCCTGCTGTGGAAGCGAACCTGCATGAGAATTATGTCAAGAGCAGGTATCATGATCCTCGGGACGTTCATTGGCGGGCTCTCAAGACGGGTGATAGTCTCACGGGAGCTGTTGGCGTGGATAGTTCCCATACATCCATCGTGACCGGTGTTCATTGCAGTAAACATCGTCCTTGCCTCCGGACCACGAACCTCACCGACGATGATTCTGTCCGGACGCATACGGAGGGTGTTCTTGACTAGGTCGTCCATCGTAATCTCTCCCTTACCCTCGATGTTTGGGGGCCTCGTCTCAAGCCTTATCCAGTGTTCAACCGAGAGCTGAAGCTCTGCAGTATCCTCAATTGTTATTACACGCTCACTGGGAGGTATGAACAGACTCAGGGAGTTAAGGGTGGTGGTTTTACCGGAACCCGTTCCTCCAGAAACCAGAACGTTGGCCGGCTTAACCCCGAGACCGTCAACGAGTATCCAGAGGAAAGCCGCTATGTCGGTGTTCATAGTCCCGTACTTTATGAGGTCAATTATCGTCAGCGGATCCTTCTTGAACTTACGGATTGTTATTGTGGGGCCGTCGAGGCTTATTGGGGGTATTGTTGCGTTAACACGGCTTCCATCTGGAAGACGGGCGTCCAGCAGAGGGCTCTGCTGATCAATCCTCCTGCCGACCTGTCTTGCAATCCTCTCGATTATGTTTAATATCTCCCTGTCGGTTGGGAAGATTATGTTCGTCTTACACATGTTGAAGCGCCTGTGCCAAACGTAGACCGGCCTATTGGTGCCTATGACCATTATCTCCTCGAGGTTGTCGTCCCTAACCAAGGGATCGAGCTTGTCGTAACCTATCATGGCCTGAACTATGAGACTCGTGAGTATCTCTATTCTGCCCTCGGAGAACGTGGGGGCGGCTTCCTTTATCATTCTCCTGACGGCATTCATGAAAATACGTCTGCGCTCCTCGGGATCGGCTATAGCTGTAGGATCGACCTGAATTTCCGTTATTGCCTTTTCCCGAACACTCCTCAGGATTTTCTCCTCTTCAGGAGTCAACTTTGGCATTTTAACCTCGTAAATTGGAACGGGCTCTCCCTTGACTTTGAGTATCCTTACGTTTCCGTAGGCATCCAAGACCTGAGCCCTGCCATCGTACTCAGCCTCGCTCGTTGACGAGGGGGTTCCAAGTATCGACTTCAGGGTGGCCGCCGGGCGTTTTGGAGGGGACTCCGGCTTTGGTTTCTCAGGCACCGGCTTCGTCAGTATCTCCTCCAGAACCTCGGCCCCGGTTGGCCGCTCCGTCGCCGCCTCGTCTATCGTCGTAGGGGTGCTGAGAATATCCTCAAGGTCGACCTTCTCACTCTTAACGAAGGACAGGTCTTCTTTTTTCTTCTCTTTGGACCCTCTGGAGAGTATGTCCTCCAATTCACCATTCTCATCATTAAGTATTTCATCTATCCACGAGAGGCCCTTCTTTTTCTCCTTCTCGCCGAACACAACCTTTCACCACCCTCCCGTCCTCCAGCTCACGCGGTAGCTTATCTCGACCTCCCCTTTCATGAGAACGATCCAGACGGGAAGATCTTTCTCCAGCCCCCCGCTTGATTTTGGCTTTGACTCAGGTGGGAAGCCCACCGTTATCCCTGTTAGGAGCCTGTCGGAAAGAGTGAACATTCCCGAAAGCTGGGGGACATTCTGGGAGACATTCTGCGGGGCAGGTTTTTTGGCAAAGTTCATGTACTCCTCCATGTATTCCCTGAATGTCATCGTGTAGTGGGGGGTATATCCATACATCTCCCCGTCGGGGAACACAAGGGGTACCGTCACGGCAAAGAGGGTCCAGAAATCGGCCTTTTCACCAAATGCTCCCTCCTCACAGTCTCCGGAGATGCATGAACGAGGATTGCCCGGAACGTTTGTGAGCCTCATCCTAACAATACCGTCATATTTTACCACTTTAACCGCGCTGTCCATGAGGGGGAACATGCTCTTGAGGTACATCACATGAGGGGAGTTGATGAGCTGGGGATACATGACCCCACACGTTATTAATGAAATCTCGGGGAGCTCCTCAATAACGCCTCCCGTGAATTCACCGTTTAAATAGTCAACCTGAGTTATTTTACCCTCGCTGCAGAGGCCCGTATAGTCAGCTGTTCTCACAACATACGGGTTCTGATCCGTTATCCTAAAACTAACCAGAACGGTCTCATAAGGCATTATCCAGAACCCGACGTAGTAGTTCAGGGTGGTCTTCTCCAAGTCGCCGGGTATGTGATAAATCTCATCCCCTATAATCTTGGCCGTGAGGTTTTCGCTGCCGTCGAGGCGGTATACCTTAAAGTCATAGCGGGGATTCACGATCACGAACTTTGGATAGTCAGCTGTGTTGACCAGGGTGACGTTTAAGTCTATCGTGACAACTTCAGAGATACCTATGTTGTTGTAGGGAATGTTGTAGGCCCCGGTGGGGTTATAACTCCCCGGAATGGTGTAGCTCTCACCCAGCGCAAGGGAGGCTCCGGAAATAACCATGAAAAGAATAAAGAAGGCTGCTGCAGTTCTCTTCATGCACATCACCTCAGGTGGATATCTTGGCAAGGTACAGTGAATCCTGGTACGTCAGTATGTCGGGCACGAATATTGATGGCACTCTGATGATAACCATGAACTGCGCGTTGGGCTGGAGCACGAGCATTCCGGATTCCTTCTCAAGATCCACGACCCTCCAGCCATATGCCTCAAGCTGCTGCCTCACTGCCTCAGGAGACTGAAGCTTTCCTGCAGCCAGGGCCTTGAGTATCTCCTTGAGATCAACCGCATAGGAGTAGCTGGCGGAAGCCGTCTGGGTGTTCGTCTGGGTATTCTGGTAGGTATCAGAGCTTCCCTCCTGGGTCCCTATCTGTCCCCCTCCAGCGTTGTAGGACTCCTGGTGGTTCTCGGCGTAGTTGGTTGATGATGACGAGGAGGAAGTGCTACTCTGGCTCTGGGATTCGCTGACTGATATCCTGCCCGCATCAACCGGCAGGAGGATCATCTCAACGTATCCCTGGTTGACGATCTCACGGAATGGAGCATTGGTCGAGTTCTTGGCGAATATGACGACCCTGTCTCCCGGTGCCAGGAAGGCTCCGTTTATCCTGTCGCGGGTCAGGACGAGGGCTATGTCCACATACTGGACCTGGTAGAACTTATACTGCATTATCTCCCTGTAATCAAGCACTCCGCCGATTATCGACTTGGCCTGGGCCTTTGTCACTATGCTCCTGTAATCACCCTTCTCAAGGACGACCTCCTGACCGGGGATGGTGTCGATGAGGTAGTAATAGTAGTCCCTCCACAGGCTCAGGAGGTACGGCTCGGGGCTGGTTGAGTTTACCTCGGCCTCGCTCTCCGCCTCCATAACCTGCTGCTCAATTGAGTTGAGTGTGGCCACTACCTTCTTCTTTATGTCATCCGGGAGAGGCTTCGAAAGAAGCGGCTGGAAGGCGAGTTCTATCTCCCTCACCTTCTCCTGCTTGGTCTGGTTTAGCTTCCGTTCAAACTCAATCCTCCTCTGCTCCTCAATACAGGCGTTGTATTTCTGAAGGGCATTGCTGAATGCTGCCTTAACATCGATCCTCTCAAGTTCTTCCATAGAATCCGCGGCCTGTATCCTCCTTACCAGGTCGTTTTTGATCCTTATTGGCTCTGCACTGCACGTCTGAGACTGGTTTACAATGTCGCCCTTGAAATATGTGTTAACTTGAGCAAGCTTATCTTGCTTGGCTCTATTCAGCCTCTCTGCGGCCTGATTCTGCATATAAACGTAGGCACCTATGGAGATTATCAGTATAATGATAATGACTATTGAGGCACCCACAAGAATCCTCTTCCTTCTCTCCCTCCCTCTAATGCTGCTCACGGATTTTGGTTTGGTTGAGGGCCTTTTCCTTGGTGGTCTTGCTGGAGGAGCAGCCTTGGGTTCGGTACCGGTTTTACCAAGTTCCCTCAAACGGCGAATTTTCGCCTCTATATCCTCAGACACGTTGAGCACCACCGTCAAGCGTTATCGTAACAACCTCTCCTGTCGAATATATTTTTAGAACTATAACCCTTATTTAGGTTTCGGTGATTTCATGGAGAGACTAGAGATAAAAGTGGCGGAAATACGGGGCAAATGTCCTGTATTTAGTGTGGGAGACCGCATAACCATAGAAGGGCCCCGAATAGACCTTGAAAACACCGACGCCATATGCACCCATGCATTCGCATCGCTACTGCCGTACATAGTTGCGCTGCGAAAGGGTATTAAACCGAGCGAGTTAGGCTTGGGCAAAGGAGACAAGGCATACGTCCAGTGTCTCGACCCCGGGCCGCCTTACACGGACGGGGGCACTGTAATCTTTGAGATAACGGTGGTTAGAGATGAAGCAGAGGAAAGCCTGGAAGGTCGTTAGGGAGGTCATAGACGAGGCCGATGTGGTGGTTGAGGTAGTTGACGCCAGGGACCCAATAGGGACCCGCAACAGGAAGCTGGAGAGGCTCATCCAGGAGGAGGGCAAACCGCTCTTAATAGTCATGAACAAGGCAGACCTCGTGCCCAAGGAGTGGGCCGAGCAGTACAAGAGGAAGAGCGAGATACCGGTAGTTTTCATATCCGCCCGCGAGAGGAAGGGAACCGGAATCCTCAGGAGGGAGCTCAAAAAGCTCGCAAAGCCCCTGTTAGACGAGAAGGAGAAGGTCAAGGTGGCCCTGATAGGTTACCCCAACGTCGGCAAGAGCACGATAATAAACACCCTTAAGGGGAAGAGGGCCGTTGGAACGGCACCCATACCCGGCTACACAAAGGGCAAACAGCTGATAAGGCTCAGCAAGAGGCTCTGGCTCCTCGACAGCCCCGGAGTAGTGCCGATAGACGACTTCGATGAGCTCGTCATATAAGGTGGCTTCCCGGCGGACAAGATTGAAGAGCCCGTCAAGCCGGCGCTGAAGCTCATATCCAGAATCCTTGAGACGAGAAAGGAAGCGATAACCGAGAAGTTCGGCATAAAGGAGTTCGAGAGCGAGGAAGAGATTCTTAGACAGATAGGGGAGAAGAGGGGCCTCATAAAGGCCGGCGGAGAGGTCGACCTAGAGGAGACCGCGAGGTGGCTTCTGAGGGAGTGGCAGACCGGAAGGTTTACCCTCTTCGCGGGCGAGGAAGAGAGAAACCGCGACTTCACCTGGGACTTTGAGGACGTCCTTGAGGGCGTTGAGAAGGAGCTTTTACTCGACCCGAGAAGAATCCTCTGGCGCTTTGGGGACGAGCTGATGAAAAAGCTGGACAACCAGAAGAGGGCCGGCGTGAGGGAAATCGAGGGCATCACCGTCGGCATAGCGACCGGCTTCAAGAAGTGCGACTCAGCTTTAAAGTTCCTTGAGGAGCTGACCGGAAAGAACGTCATAGCGAGCGAGTGCTTCGGAAAGAAGTGGAAAGGGGTCATAGCGATACTGGAGTGATTATCCAAGAGTAGCGGGCTGAACCTCCCCCGAGGGCAGTATCAAGACCAGACCGGCGCTCAGGACTGCCATGGCGAGTCCCGGGGGCAGTATCCACCACCAGTAACCTCCATAGATTGCCCCGTCCATCATCGCCTCTATCATGAAGGAGCCCCAGTTGGTTCCGGGGATTAGCCCGAAGAACCCGAAAAGGGAAATAAGCGCCACGACTCTAACCAGGAGCGTCGCAAAGTACCTGGCCGAGAAGCTCAGAACCGGCGGGAATATGTGCTTCCTGAGAACCCACAGCGGCCCCGCACCCATGATTTCCGCGGCCTTGACGTACTCGTTAACCGTCTCCTT
>JAGHBN010000079.1 GCA_021160985.1 Thermococcus sp. | reverse complement strand
TCTCAGCTGCTGTGATGACCTTTCCGGCCATGTGGTGGAGGTGGTGGTTGCTTAGCACACCTGGGAAGATTGCCCACTGGAGCTTGGCTATCTCCTCGGTCTCGCCGAAGCGCTTGTAGATTATGACACCGCCCTGCGGTCCCGGGAAGGTCTTGTGGGTCGAGGCTGTGATTATGTCGGCACCCTCGCGGAGCGGGTCTTGGAACTGCTTTCCGGCGATGAGACCGAGGACGTGGGCGGCGTCGTACATGACGTAGGCACCGACCTCCTTGGCAACCGGGGCGAGCTCCTTGACAGGGCGCGGGAACGGGAAGAGCGAGCCGCCGAAGACGACTATCTTTGGCTCGATCTCGCGGATGAGCTTCTCGGCCTTGTCAACGTCGATGTTAAAGGCCTCGTTGTCGAAGGGCCAGGTGTGGACCTCAAGGCCGCGCATTCCGGCGGCGCCGAAGGGCATGTGGCTTATGTGCCCTCCGTGGCTGGTGTGAAGGACTATCGCCTTGTCTCCAGGCTGGGTGAGGCCGAAGAAGACGGCCTGGTTGGCGTTGGTTCCGGAAATCGGCCTCAGGTCGGCGAAGTCGCTTCCGAAGAGCTTGACGAAGAGCTCGACACCGATGAGCTCGACCTCGTCAACGTACTTACAGCCCTGGTAGTAGCGCTGCTTCGGCCACCCCTCAGCGTACTTGTGCATGAAGCCGCTCGCAACGGCGCGGGTAACGCTCGGAGAAGTCACGTTTTCGCTTGCAATGAGGTTTATTGTGTGGCTCCTCCACTTCTCGTGGTCCTCAAGAAAGTTCAGAACCTTATCTCGGTAGTTCTTATATCCTTCGACCATACAAATCACCTCGATGAGGATTTGAACGGAGAAGATATAAAACCTTATCGCATAGAGAGTAAAGGGGACGACGAAAATTCCTCGAAAACAATTGGGAATGTTCCATCACTTCTCCGATGGATAGGGTTTTAAGGGGCCGCGATTATCTCCTATCATGATAGAGGAGGCTGCCAAACTCCTGGCCCGTTCGAGGTTTGCCATTGCATTTACTGGTGCTGGAATAAGCGCCGAGAGCGGTGTCCCGACCTTCAGGGGCTTTAACGGCCTCTGGAAGAGGTACAGGCCGGAAGAGCTGGCAACACCTGAGGCCTTTAGGAGGGACCCTTACCTCGTCTGGAGCTTCTACAAGTGGCGCATGGACTTAATCCGGAAGGCCAGGCCGAACAGGGCGCACTACGCGCTGGCGGAGCTTGAGAAGATGGACATTTTGAAGGCTGTCATAACCCAGAACGTTGACGACCTCCACAGGGGAGCGGGAACGAGGAACCTTATCGAGCTTCACGGCAACATCTTTAGGGTAAGGTGCACTTCCTGCGACTACAGGGAGAACCTCAAGGAGAGCGGGAGGATGGGAGAGTTCCTCCAGGATAAGGAGCTTCCGAAGTGCCCGAAATGCGGCTCACTCCTGAGACCCGACGTGGTATGGTTCGGGGAGCCCCTGCCGAGGAAGGAGCTGGAGGAGGCTTTTAAGCTCGCTGAGCGGGCGGACCTGATTCTCGTAATTGGTACCAGCGGCGTCGTATATCCCGCAGCATATATTCCCCAGATAGTCAAGGAAACCGGCGGGAAGGTCATCGAGATAAATCCCGAGGAGAGCGGTATAACCCCGATAGCCGACGTTTTCCTGCGCTGTCCTGCCGGTGAAGCCATGGAAAAGCTGATGGATAGGATTGGGAGGCTGTTGTGATGGGTGGAAAAGTTTTCCTCATTGGCTTTGGCAGGGATGAAGTCGAAAGGGTGGCTGAGGTCCTGAGAGGCCTGAATGTGTTCGAGGTCCCAGAGTACTGCCGCGACTGGGTCGTGGCTGACATGGTTGAAAAAGCCGAAAACCTCAATGGTTCCTGCCAGTGGCACCTCAGAAAGTTTGTGATAATGCACGACGTTGACAACGAGACGCTGAAGGGAGTAATAAAAGCGGTCCGCTCCCTCGACCGCGGGAGGGTAATATTCGCGACCACAACCGAGACCTCCCTGACCTGGAAGCTCGAGGATCTGCTCAACGAACTCATGGAAGAAGACGAGTACTTCCGGGCCATGAGACAGGCTAGGGAAGAGGCTAAGAGACGAAAGAATCTCTTCCTCGACATAGGGAAGGGTTAAATATGGGAAAAGCACAGAGGCTGGTGGGTGGCCGGATGATAAAGGTAGTGTTTTTTGACCTTGATGACACGCTCGTTGACACGACAAAACTGGCCGAGATGGCGAGGCGGAACGCGGTAGAGAACATGATACGCCATGGTCTTCCCGTTGACTTTGAGACAGCCTACAGCGAGCTTATTGAGCTAATAAACGAGTACGGAAGCAACTTCAACAGGCACTTTGACTACCTGCTCAGACGTCTCGACCTTCCAAACAACCCCAAATGGATAGCCGCGGGGGTCATAGCCTATCACAACACCAAATTCGCTCACCTGAAAAGCGTCAAGGGTGCTAGGAAAGCCCTCCTTGAGCTCAAGAAGGACGGCTTTGGTCTGGGAGTAATAACAGACGGCGACCCCATAAAGCAGTGGGAAAAGATAATCCGCCTTGAACTCGATGATTTCTTTGACAACGTATTCATCTCGGATTACCTCGGCGTCAAGAAGCCCCACCCGAAGATATTCAAAAAGGCTCTGAAGAAAATGGACGTGGGGCCCTCAGAAGCTGTAATGGTCGGAGACAGGCTTTACTCGGACATTTACGGGGCGAAGCAGGTTGGAATGAAAACCGTGTGGTTCAGATACGGAAAGTATGCCAACAGGGAGCTGGAGTACCTGGAGTACGCTGACTTCACCATTAGGTCGCTGGAAGAGGTCATAGAGATCGTCAGGGGGCTGAACCTTGAGGAAAAAGAGTGTGCAGATACGGAAGTTCATGCTGATTGACAGCGCATACAAGTCGAGAATCATCAAGGGAGATAAAGTTACAACGATACGCTACGGAGACTACGAGGCAAAGCCGGGCAGCGAGGTCTACCTCGTTATCACGCCCAGCGACACCGCCATAGCCAAGGTTAGGATAACCCGCGTAGAGAAGAAAAAGGTCAGGGAGCTGACCAACGAGGATGCAAAACTCGACGGCTTCTCCGACGTCAAGGAGCTCCTCCGTGAGCTGAGCAGGATATACGGCGAGCTCTACGGGGACGACGAGGTCACAATCATCGGCTTCGAGGTTCTCAAAAGATTTGACGACGGAATCCCGCTCAAATGGCTCAAGGGTCTGAACTACCGCGAGCCGGCGGAGATAGCGCGCCTCTACCTCGAGAACCGGGAAAAGCTCAACCTCGGCCGTGAGACAGACTTCATACTGCACAGAATATACAACGAGGGCCTTGGGAGGGCGGTCAGAACCTTCGGGCCGAAGAAAGTCCAGGGGGCGCTTCTAAAGGCCTATCACGCGCTTTATGCCGAGGGACTAATCTGACTCAGCGAGAGAAAAGCTTTTTTACGGGGTCGTCTTTCTTTAAACGCCATGGAAAGGATTAGGTCCGATGCCCGATTCATAGCGCTCACTGCAGGAGTTTTTATCGTTCTGGCCCTTCAGACGGCCGGTTTACTCCGGGGGATAAACGAATGGGCCAATTCATGGCTCCCTCTAATAGACACCTCCCTGATGAACTTCCTCACATGGTTTGGTGATGATGTGTTTCTCCTCCTCTTTGCGGCCTTTGCGGTGCTGACCGACTGGAAACGGGAGAGAAAGGTTTCCTCGAGCACGCTGATTTTTATTCTCGCCGCTGCGGTCGGTCTTGTTGCCGTTGGCGCATTCAAGTTCGCCTTCGCAGAGTTGAGGCCGAGACCTTATGAGACCGGAGTGGGTAGCTATGCCTTTCCTTCTGGCCACACCTTCCGCGCCGCGATAATAGCGGCCTACGGCTCAGACAGGTGGAGGAAATACGCCCCGGCATTCTGGGCCTACGCCGCTGGAATAGCTCTCACGAGGCTTCTTCTCCACTACCACTGGCTGGGCGACGTGCTTTTCAGCCTCCTCTTTGCCCCCTGGCTCTACCTCCTGCTTAAATCACTCTTTGGAGGGAGGTTTGAATGAACGGTCTCATTGAAGTTTTTCTCCTCTCACTGGTCCCAACGTTTGAAGGCAGGTACGCGATAGTCTACGGCATTGGCAGAGGTTATCCCCTCTGGGAAACCCTCCTGGCAGCTTCACTCGGTGTCCTGCTCCTCTCGCTCGTCCTTCCTGCCCTTCTGCCCTTCATAGACAGGCTCATGCTCTGGCTGGAGAGAACGCCCCTCCACAGGCTCGCAAGGCTCTACTTGTATTACGTCGAACGGGTGAGGAAAAAGGCCCACCCCTACGTTGAGAAGTGGGGGTTCCTCGGGCTGACGGTGTTCGTTGCGATACCCCTCCCCGGGACAGGGGTGTGGACGGGAAGCCTTGCGGCTTATCTTTTTGGCATCGAGAAGAAAACGACCGTTCCGGCCCTGATCCTCGGCGGGCTGCTCAGCATGGCGATAACAGTTCTGCCGGCCCTGGGACTGTTCGGCTAAAAAATTTAGAACAGAAGGTCAGCAGGTCAGATAGCCAATTAGAATCAGGATGAATGTTAAGCCACTGACCTGTCAGAGCCGACACTACGAGCGGAATGACGAGCTTTGATTTTGCCGCATCGTGGTTGCCCTCTGCTGCCAGTTGCTCGGCGCTCTTCAGCGGGTTCCATATCAGAAAGCAGAACAGCACTGCTGCTATCAGGGTAACCACGAGGGCCGGTGGGAATAAGAGCGACACCAGTGCAAGCACTAACAGGTTCAGGAGACCGACGTACCTAACAACTTTCAAGATTCCGCATTCCATGGGGCATCACAATACATTTTACTAATGTGTTATGCATATAACTTTTTCCGAAGTATTTTGACGATTTAAATTGGTTGGATAAAATGGGGAAGCTCAGGCAAGGCTCTTCCCCATCGTCTCCTCGCCCAGCGCCAGCACGTCCAGAGCTCCGATTATCGCCACCACTGCTGTGAGGAGGACTGCCAGAGCACTCCCGCTCACTTCCATTATCCTGCCCGCCAGTATCGGTGCTATCCCGCCGCCTATTCTGGCCATCGCTCCGGCCCAGCCGGCTCCCGTGCCCCTCACTGAAGTCGGGTATAGCTCCGGCGTATAGGCGTATATCGCCCCCCAGGCACCGAGGTTGAAGAAGCTGAAGGCTATTGCGCTTGCTATTATCGCCGTCTCGTTCCCCGAGCTTGCCGCGAGGTAGAAGCCGACCCCAGCTATTCCGGAGAGCAGCAGGTATGATGAGAGCGTCTTCTTCCGGCCAATCCGCTCAAGGAGGTACGCCGCACTCCAGTATCCGGGCAGCTGAGCCACGGCCGTTATCACGAAGTACTGGAAGCTCTTGAAGACCGTGATTCCCAGGGTTGACGATAGAAACTTCGGGAGCCAGATGAAGAAGCCGTAGTAGGAGAAGGCTATGCTGAACCAGGCCAAGTTGAGCATGAGCGTTGTTCTCCTGTACTTCCTCCAGAGGTCGGCCACCGAGGCCTTCCGCTCTTCTTTGGGGGCCTCAAGCTTAACGCTCACTCTGAGGGTCCTTCTTATTGTCTCCTCGGCCTCCTTAACGCGCCCTTTGATGAGCAGGTAGCGGGGCGATTCAGGGAGTGTGAGGACCAGGGGCAGAATCAATATCACTGCTCCGCCAAAGAGGAGTAGGCCCCTCCAGTCTGCCTTTAGAAGAACGGCAACGACGCCAACGATTATAGTCCCCACCGCCCAGAAGCTCTCAAGGACCGAGACCATCGCGCCTCTCACTGGCTTCGGCATGAACTCTGCAAAGTAGGAGCTGGCAACCGGGAGTGCGCCGCCGAGCCCGAGACCGACGATGAAGCGCAGGGCTATGAGCTCGTCGAGGCTACCCGCGAAGGAGCTGATTATCGAGCCGAGCGAGAACGTGACCACTGCAAGGGTAAGCGTCTTCTTCCGCCCGATGCTGTCCGCGAGGTAGCCGAAGAGCCACGCGCCGAAGAGCATCCCGAAGAGGGCCGCCGAGCCGAGGGAGCCGAGCTTCGTGAGACTGCCCTGGAAAGCCGGGTCGTTCTTGAGCAGAGATATCACAAACCCTGCCGAGAGCGTGTTTACTGCCACGAAAGCCCATATTGTCCCAAGGACCGCCAGAAGCCTGTAGTGGAAGCCTCCCAGTCTGGAGTTTTCGATGACCTCCATTTTTCATTCCCCACCTCCAATGAAGCGGGAAATTTTAAGCATTTTCCGGTGTGCTGGGGGCCGTTCCGTAGTTTTGATGTCTGACCTGTGGTGTTAAAATTCCAGCCTCTCAAGCTCCCGCAAAATGAGCTTCCACTGCTTTTCTGAGTACGTGGAAGGGTCTGTGACCACTATAAGGGTGCCTCCCACGTTGAGGACATGGTCCTTCAGTGAGAGCAGGAACTTGAACGCGTTTTCAAAGCCGTTTTCCATTGAGAGGTACTCAAAACAGTCGAGCACTACAATGGAGTGCCCTTTTTCAAGGTGCTTTTTGACCAGATCTACAAGTATCCCCATGTCCGTTGGTCTTACTACAGTCACGTTCTCGGGGGGAGGGCTTGGAGCAACCCTGGTGACCCAAAAGACGGGAAACGTTGGCGTTTCATCCTTGGGAGGGGTTCTGGTAATGAGGATTCCGTTTCCTGCGGATTGCATCCTCTGAAGGATTGCCTGGAAGTATTTGGGCCTGTCCACGTAAAACGCCCCGTGGGGTATGTTCACTATCTGGGTTCTGGCGGGTGTAATGTGGAAAAGTGCATATTTTGCCATGCCGATAAACATCATCGCTCTGAAGGCCGCTCCCGCCCCATAGAGGTACGGGGCAAGCTCCGTATTTATTGTCACGGGGTATGTGAGGTTGATGACACCGAGGAGGAAGGCACCGACGGGAAAGAGAGTGGCGATGCTCTTTATTTCTATCTCCCTTCTGATGAGAGTGTAGCCCGTAATCATGAGGGATAGCCCCAGGAAGGGTAGCGGAAACGCCATGAGAAGCAGAGAGGAGGTGCTGAAAAGCGTCGCGAGCAAAATGTACGTGGGACCAATTACTGATGTTAAAACGAGCAATAATTGCCCCTTCCTGGTATCTAAACGCTCAGTGATGTAAAGGGAGGTGGCCAGTAGGAGGATTCCTTCAACTACGGCCAGTAAGGCGAAAAAAGGTGCGAGAGTTTCGGGGTTCGGAGAAACGCTTAGGTCTTCGAGTATCGGCTTTTGGGCAAGGGCAGCCAGAAAGTCTATCCACAGCGCCAGGCCCAGGAAAAGCATGAATTTCTCACGTTTTCTTATCCATCTGTAGAGGGCAAACCCCCAAGTAAAAAGCCTCATAAGCACGTTGAGGATTTCCAGCACGCGCCCCCACCTATTATTTTACTTTCTATGTGATGACTATTAAAGTTTTGGTTTTTAAAGCTAGTTCCGGGAAAACTCTCGGCAGAATTTTGAGAAGATTTAAAAAATTACCAAAGAACGGGGCGTCACTTCGTCGCCCTCGTTATTCCTACGTCCTCCACGAGGACGTAGGGCGTTGAGACCGGCGTGTCAACTTCCCACCAGTGGATGTGGTAGCTCTCCTTTCCGAGGGCCTTGATTCCCTCAAGGATTCTCTGCAGGTTGTCGCTGACGCGTATGTTCCTTATCGGCTTCAGCTCGCCGTTCTCGACGAGGAATATTCCGTCCCTCGGGATTGTGGAGAAGTCCCCTGCAACGTAGTTCTGGAAGCGCGTGTACCAGACGTTGGTGATGTAGATTCCCCTCTTGACCTCGCTGAAGAGCTCCTCCTTCGACCAGTCACCCGGTTCAAGGACGACGTTCCACGCGTGGGGCATTATTAAGCCAGCGTTGGCCGTCGTCTCGGTTCCGTACTTCTTGGCTAAGCTCGTGTTGAGCAGGAACGTCTTGAAAGTTCCGTTCTCGATTATCGTCGTTTCCCTCGTCGGGACGCCCTCGTCGTCGAACTTTCTCGTTCCGTAGCCGTTGGGCATGTTGCCGACGTCCTTTATCGTGACGGCCTCGCTGGCAACCTTCTGGCCGAGCTTGTTCACGAGGAAGCTGAATCCGGCCTCCGCCGCGTAGGCTGATGTCATGAAGCTCATGTAGCTGAGCAGGTTCGCGAACGCCAGCGGGTCGAAGATGACGTCAAAATGCCCTTCCGGCCCCTGCTCCGGGTTCTGCGCCATCCTTGCTATCTCTCCCGCCTTCCTTCCGGCGCTCTCGGGGTCAAACTTCTTGAGAACGCGGACCGAGTTCGTTCCGTGGCCGCTCTCAAGGTCTCCGATGAAGGCCCTAACGCTTATCTCTATCCCGGTGCCCTCCTCGAAGGCCTCAACGCCGTTGCTCGTTGTGAGATAAAGCTTGTTGTGGTCGGTGTAGAGGACACCCGCTACTCTCTTAGCACCCTCCTCAAGGGCGGCGTTGATGGCTCTCTCCACGTACTCGTTCGGCTCGTCGAGTTCGACTATGGACTTATCGAAGGTCTCCGGGATGTCCTTATACTGGAACGGCCCTTCAGCGATGCCGTAGTAGTCCTCCTTCGGCGCCATGCCCTTCATGTTGCTTAAAAGCGTCTCTAGAGTCCTCTCGATGTTCTCCTCGCTCAGCTCGGTGATGCTCGTTCCGGCAACGCGCTTCTCAAGCTCGACGAACAGCTCCACCTTCCTCTCGTGCCAGTTCTTGGCGACGGTTATCTCGTTGTTGGCGAAGCGAACCTGTCTCCTGTCCATCTCGTAGCCCAGAACTACGACGTCACCGAAGCCGAGCTCCTTGGCCTTCTTAAGGATGAACTCATTAACGTCGAACATCTTCACCACCTCACGGCCTCCTAAGCGGTATGTCCCTGAGCCTCGCGTGTGCTCCGCCCATCCAGACCGGGACGCCCTGTCCGGGTTCGCCCTTACCGCAGGTTCCCGGGTAGTACTCAACCTCTTTGCCCACGGCATCGACGCTGCTCCACAACGCTCTGGTGGTTATCTCAAGGATAGGCCTCCTGACCGGGTGCTTTATCTCGCCGTTCTCGATGAGATAAGCTTCTCTGCCGATGTATCTCTGCTGGTACCTGCGGTCGTCAATGTTCCACTCGTTGAATGAGACCATGTAAACGCCGAGCTTGATGTCCTCAATGAGCTCCTCGAAGGAGTAGTCCCCGGGTGCTAGGTAGGTGTTGGCCATCCTTACTATCGGCTCGCGGTTGTAGTTTATCGCTCTGGCTGAGGCGTTTGACCTTTGGCCCAGCTTTGCCGCGTATTCTCTGTTCGTGAGGAACTCGGTGATTATTCCGTCCTTGATGAGGTAGCGCGGTCTTGCCTTCACGCCCTCGTCGTCGTAGAGGTAGAAGCCCCAGCTGTTCGGGATAGTTGGGTCCTCTATGACGGTAACGACCTCGCTTCCAATCCTCTCACCGAGCATATGTGGCTTGACAAAGCTCTCTCCGGCCTGGGCCGCTTCCCTTCCCATGATCCTGTCCGACTCGTATGGATGCCCGACGCTCTCGTGGACGGCTATTCCAGCGACCTCGGGGCTTATGACGAGGTCAACCTTCCCTTCCGGCGGCTTCTTGCCCTCGTAGATGAGCCTCTTTAAGGCCTGGACGTCTTTGAGCGCCCACTTCCAAGGCTCGTCCTTCTCGATGAGTTCAAGACCGCCGGAAAATGCCCTCTGGACGAAGGGTGCCTGCTCCATCTGGCCGTTCTCGAAGACCACAAGGTTGTAGGTAACAGAAACGCGTGGGATTTTGCTCTTCACGTATGCCCCCTCGCTGTTTACGAAGACCTTCTTCCAGAGCTGGTCGGAGTACATCAGGTAGCGCATGGGAACGTTCACGCCGGTGGCTTTAACCTCCTCCTCGATTTTCCGGAGGATTTCTAACTTCTCTTCCGGGGAAACGTCCCTGAAGTCCTTCTTCATCTTGACCTTGTATGAGACGCGGTGGAAGTCCTCCTCGCTGAAGCGGATCGGCTCGTTCCTCACCTTTGAGGCCGCCTTTGCCAGCTTCACGGCCTTCTTGACGGCCCCGGCAACGCTCTCCTTCGTGAGGACGTTCGTGCTTGCAAAGCCCATTCCCCCATCGACCAAGACTCTAACGCCAATTCCCTTTTCGGCGAGCACCTCAAGGCCTTCGGGATTGCCGTTCTTCATGGCCAGAGAAGTGCCGTTCTTCTCCTCGTAGCGGGCTTCTGCATAGCTCGCCCCCATTTCGAGGGCCTTTTCAACAGCGAACTCCAAAAGTTCCATGCACATCACCTCGGATTACTGCATATAATAGTTCATGGAAGAGTATAAAAGTCTTTTCGTTAAGATGAGGGTCGAAAGGGGGGGAAGGTTTAAGCCTATTTTGGAATTAAAATGGGACGGTGAGACAATGGACGAGGGTGTAAGTCTGAAACCAAAGAAGCTCGCTGAAGAGGAGGTTAGTGAAGAAGAGCTTAGAGAACTTGAGAGACTCTCGAAGGAAACACTGGAAAACGGAATACCCTGGAGGGGGGCTAAGAAAGAGCTGGGGCTAAAAGATTAAAACTTCTCCTCACACTCACACGGCTTCTTTCCGCAGTAGGGGCAGACGCCGGGGTACTTATTCTTAGCAGCCTCTTCCAAGTCAATACCGAGCAGGTTGGCCAAGCTGGCGAGCCACGCCAGAACGTCGGCGAACTCCTCCTCCATGGCCTCGCGGTCGTTCTTCCGTATCGCCTCGCTCAGTTCACCGACTTCCTCCACGAACCAGAGGAAGG
>JAGHBN010000146.1 GCA_021160985.1 Thermococcus sp. | reverse complement strand
TGACGGGCAACGTCGCCCAGTGGTTTCTGAACGGAGATGAAGTTGAAGTTGAGATTCTCCACAAACCCAAGGAGAAGAACGGCGCCAAGGTTCTTGACTTTGATGATTACAGGCTCTGGAAGTTCTACGAGGGCGATAGAATCCCGGTGTGGCCACTCTTCGAGAGGGAGGTCGAGGCAAAGCGATACTCTCCCTTAACGGGCGAGCTCCTCTACACCTACAAAATCCGCGCCCGCGAGGCCAAGTACGAGAGCGACTTCGAGGCGATAGCCGAGCTGGAGCAGTACCACTACGCGAGCCAGAAGGAGAAAGTCGCCCTGTGGCGCTGTGAGAACGGCCACATCTTCGAGGCCAACACCAGGCAGAGATGCCCAATCTGCGGGGCTGAGAGTCATATACTTGAGATAAAGGGCTCAACGCCGGCATCACGCTTCATCATCTTCGAGCTCGTTGAGAGGGAGGAGTACGAGCCGAGGATCCTCAGCTACGTCCGCGTCGACCCGCCGATACCGCTCATGCACCGCCGCCTGCCGAACGGGGAAATTGAGAAGAAGGTCCGCGAGAAGGTCTTCCCGGAGGATTGGTTCCATCCAGCCTTCTGGCCGGAGCGCATAATGAAGGAGCTCTACGAGGAGCTCAAGAAGAAGCACAAAAAGAAGAGGGTTGCGCGCTCCTACCTCTGGGAGGAGGCGAAGTGGAAGGCCCTGGCGGAGACGAACACAGCTGGGGCGAGGATTGCGAGGGTCGTTGTCCACCCCGACTACCGCTCCGACGGCCTCGGTCAGTTGAGCGTTAGGTCAGCCCTTGAGTGGATAGCGGAGAGAAGAATCCCTGAGATGAGAAAGAGGAAGCACATCGTAGAGACCATAGCCCAGATGGCCCGCTACAACCCGTTCTTCGAGAAGGTCGGCTTCAGGTTCCTCTGGGAGACCGCGAGCGGGAGGCCGGTTCTCTTCTACCCGCTGACAGAGGAAGCTAAGGAGTACATAGAGCGCTTCCTCCATGAAGACCCCTACGCGCCGGAGGACGGGAGGCTCTGGAAGCCAAGCTACGGAAAGGTTGAGCCATTGGCAGGGCCGATAAGGTTCATCAACGTGAGCAAGGTCTTCGAGAGCGAGCTGGACATCAAGGGACTTCCTGAGGATATCCAAGAACTCCTGATTGCCTTCGGCGTGAGGCACCGTGTCATTCAGAGGCCGGTTTTAAGGAACCTCAACTTCGAGATTCGGCCGGGGGAGCTAATCGCCGTCGTGGGCGCAAGCGGTGCAGGAAAAACCACCCTGCTTAGGCTCATCCTCGGAGCGGCCAACGGATGGTGGGAAGAGCGCTTCAGAGCCACTGAAGGAGAGATTGAAGTCCCTGACAACGCAAAGGTCTCGGTGATGATCCCCGGCGACTTCGAGCCGGCCTTCGGGACGGAGAGTATACTGGAGCACGTTTACAGGAAGATAGGCGACCTCAACGCTGCGGTGGAGGTGCTCAACAGGGCCGGTCTGAGCGATGCGGTTCTTTACCGTGCAAAGTATGGCGAGCTGAGCACCGGGCAGAAGGAGAGGGCGAGGATAGCTTCCCTACTTGCGGAAAAGCCCAACCTGCTCCTCATTGACGAGTTCGCGGCGCACCTCGACACGCTAACAGCGATGCGCGTTGCCAAGAAGGTCGCCGAGATAATCCGCGAGGCCGGCATAACGGCCCTGATAATCACCCACAGGCCCGAAGTGCTGAAGGCCCTCGACCCCGACAGGGTGCTGTTCGTCGGCTACGGCACTGCAAGGGTCGAGGACAAAAGGAAACTTGAGAAAGGCAGGAAATCAGATAGCCTGGCCGGCATTGGTTGAGTGGCTTTTCTTCCTTCCCATTGGGGCGTGTGGCTGTTACGGGGTTAAGACGACGCACAGGACATCAAAGAGGGCCGAGCCGAGCCAGTGGAGGAGGAAGCTCGGGACGAAGCTCTCGCCTTCCAAATCCATTTTTGCAAAAATTATACCTGCTATGAAAGCGTACGGCACCTCTATTGCCGGCTTTCCTATGTGGACTATGGTGTAGGGGATGTCCTGGAGGAATACCGCCAGCCACACGTTCTTTCTGGCGAGCGGAAAGAGGAGAAAGCCCCTGTAAAATGCCTCGTGGGCGAGCATAACTAGACCTATGAGGAGCTCCTTGAGGAGGAAGTCACTCCACCCGGCGTACTCGAATATGGGGTAGTAACCTTTCATTGAGGGTATCGCTGTTCCGTAGAGGCTTAGGGGAATGGATAGAATAAACAGGACAGCAAAAAGCTCCCATCCCCGTTTGTTGGGGAATTTCAACCCCAGCTCGCTGGGCTCAAACCCCATAACCTTTCCAATCAGGGCAGGTAGTAGGAGGTAAAATGTTGAAACATACATTACGTGAGTTGTGAAGTCTCCTCCAAGAATCCACGGGATAAAGCTGATGGGGAGAAGGACCATGAAGAGGAGATACGGGTTTTTCCGTAGCATGGATAAAAATTGGGGGATGGGAATAAAAACCCTTCACTCAGCGCCGGACTTCTCGGCTTCCTCTTTGCCCGAAGCTTCGTCGGCCTGCTCCTCTTCGACCTTCTTCTCTTCCTGCACTTCAGGGCTTTCTTCTTCGGGTTTTTTATCGACTTCCCCAGCCTCTTCGGCCCCACTTTCGACTGCTTCTTCAACGCTCTCGGTTCCTTCGCTCTTAACTTCTTCCTGGCCCTCTTCTTCGGCTTCCTCACCCTCGGTTTCCTCCACAGGAGGCTTGAGGATTTCCTCGACATTCGGCTTGAACTTGACTTCCTCGTAGCCTATGAACTTGAGGTCGCTCTCGAGGAGTATTTCGCCGAGAACTATCGTGTTCTTGTCAACCTCTCCCATAAGTTCGCTGAAGTCAACGGTCACGTCCTTCTCGCCGACTTCGATGACGACCTTCTCGGCATCTACCCTCGGCATGCGGAGCTCTATGAGGGCCTTGATCTTTTCAATCGGGTCTTCAATCTTCTCGATGATTTCGACCTCATAAACGAGGTGCTTCCCGGCGTATGGGTGGTTGAAGTCGACCCTCACCCTGCCCCCGCTGACGGTCATGACTTTGCCCTTGAGCTTTCTTCCGCTCTCGGTCTCTATCTCCACCGGCATTCCTGGGAACGGGTAGATGCCCTGCCTCCTGAACTGTCCGAGGGTGAATGTCTTGACGAGCTTGGGGTCGCGCTTTCCAAAGCCCTTCTCGGGCGGAACTGTTATCTCATACTTCTTTCCAACTTCAAGTCCCTCAAGCTGCTCGTCGAGTCCCTTGAGAACGTGACCGGCACCAACGGCTATTGGAACCGGACCGTAGACGGCGTTCTCGGAGTATATCCCAGCCTCCTTGGCAACCTCCTCGTAGGTGGTGTCAAAAATCTCCCCGGTCTCCTTGACCCTTCCGGTGTAGTTGAGCCTTATAACGTCTCCCTTCTGAACCTTCATCATCGTAACCCCCTTTTCTTGCTCTACCCCGGATTGAAAGGGTTACTTTTTAAGCTTTTGCCGGAGGCGGTGCATGCACCCACAGACTTCCAAAAAAGAGCGGGCCGCGTACACAAATCTGGGCAGTATAGAGGCGATAACCTAATAAAAGGGCTCTGCAAAGTTCCTCAGGTGGTGAGAAGATGGGCATAAGAGTGTACAACACCCTGACAAAGCAGAAGGAGGAGTTCAAGCCACTGAGGGAAGGCGAGGTCAGGATGTACGTTTGTGGGCCGACAGTTTACGATTACACTCACCTCGGCCACGCCAGAACTTACATAGCCTTCGACGTCATCAGGAGATACTTCGAGCACCGCGGTTACACTGTTTTAATGGTCATGAACTTCACAGATATAGATGACAAAATCATCCGTAGGGCTAACGAGACCGGTGAAGACCCGAAGGAGCTTGCCGAGAAGTTTCTCAGGTTCTTCCTCGAGGACATGAAGGCGCTGAAGGTCAAGCCCGCCGACATCTACCCGCGCGTCACCGAGCACATAGATGAAATTATTGAGTTCGTGAGAAAGCTCCAGGAAAAGGGCTACGCCTACGAGGGGAGCGACGGCGTTTACTTCGAGGTTCAGAAGTTCAAGGACTATGGAAAGCTCAGCGGGATAAAGCTTGAGGAGCTCAGAAAAGGTGCACGCGTCGAGCCGGGGGAGGGCAAGAAGAACCCCGAGGACTTCGCCCTCTGGAAGAAGGCCAAGCCCGGGGAACCAAAATGGGAAAGCCCCTGGGGCGAGGGCAGGCCAGGCTGGCACATAGAGTGCTCCACGATGAGCACGAAGTACCTCGGCGAGAGCTTCGACATCCACGGCGGTGGCAACGACCTCATCTTCCCGCACCACGAGAACGAGATAGCCCAGACCGAGGCGTGCACCGGCCACGAGTGGGTTAAGTACTGGCTCCACACGGGCTTCCTGATGGTCAACGGCGAGAAGATGAGCAAGAGCCTCGGCAACTTTGTGACCATAAGGGAGATGCTGAAGCGCTACGACCCTGAGGTAATCAGGCTCTTCGTCCTCCAGAGGCACTACCGCTCTCCGCTCGACTACACGGAGGAGGGCATGGAGCACGCCAAGAACAACCTCCAGAGGCTCTACAACACCCTTGAGAACATCCGCGTTGCGATGGAGAAGGCCGAGATTTCCTTCCGCTGGGAAGAGCCAGAGTTCAAGGCCTACGAGGCGATAAGGGACGCTAGGAGGAAGTTCTACGATGCCATGGACGACGACTTCAACACCGCCGAGGCCATGAAAGCGGTCTTCGAGGCGAGCAACGCGGTCAACCGCTACCTCACCAAGGTCGAGAGGCCGAAGGAGAGTATCCTCCGCAAGGCTATGGAGTTCTTCAAAGTAGTGAGTGAGGTTTTCGGCATCTTTGAAGACTACTTTAAGGAGCAGAAGGCCGGCGAGGAGGAGAGGCTGATAGAGCTGCTCATCGAGGTTCGCTCCCAGCTCAGAAAGGAGAGGAACTTCGCCCTGGCCGACAGGATAAGAGCCGAGCTTAGAGAGCTGGGAATCCAGCTCGAGGACACCCCACAGGGAACCGTGTGGAAGAGGGTTAAGGTTTGATTCTTTTCTTCAATGTTTATGTTGCGAAAATAAAAGGGGAACGTTTACGGGTCGTAGTTCTTTACGTGGTAGTACCAGTCGTCACCGGTCGGCCTGGGTATGTGTGGGGTGGGCCAGTGTTTCATCGCAACCCTGAGTATCGTGAGGAAGTCGTAGCGGTAGGAGACGTGGTCTCCTCCCCAGTGCTGGGAAAGGAGGTTGTAGGCCCTGTGGACGTCCTGCATCATCGCGTTCCACTCCTCGTCGCTTATTGCCCCCGGCCTGAAGAACTTCTGTCTGATGACGCTGAAAAAGTATTCTATGTCCTCCCAGGTTATGTTGGCGTCATATATCCTCTCGGTCTCCCTATCCATGGTGGCGGTTATGTTGATGACGGTCGGCACGTGTCCTCCAAAGCCCTCTATGTTGAAGGCTTTCCAGAGAACGGGTGTATTTATTGCCGTGTCCCAGTTGGAGGGGAATATCTTGGAGGCGTCAACAGAGCCCATACCCCTGCTGTGGCC
>JAGHBN010000096.1 GCA_021160985.1 Thermococcus sp. | reverse complement strand
TCCTCATACACCACTACCGCACCGACTCGGACGGCAAAATAGCGTACTCAAACATCATAACGCCCACCGCCCTAAACCACGCGATGATGGAGGTCAGCCTGCTGGAGGAGGCGAGGAAGCTCTACGGGGAGGCCGAGGAGAGGGCTATGGTGCAGCGCCTTGAGGAGACCGTGAGGGCATTCGACCCGTGCATCTCCTGCTCGGTCCACATCGTCAGGCTTTGATGTTTTCATCCCTATTTTTCTTACAAATTACGGAGCATGAACACCTGAATTTCCCAAATTCCTCAAAACATTTATATTCCTGGGTGACGAAATTTACAAAGGTGAGACTCATGGAATGGAAAAAGACCACTGAAATCGTCGACTCTGTTCTTCCGGGAGAGACCGTTCTTGTTGAATACACAACTTCATATACTCCAGAGTTCCTGCTGAGGTTCTTCGCTGATTACACTTCAGAAAGGGGCATTTCCCTGATTATAGACGATAACTTCGATGCCCTCCATAAAATAATCACCCACGCGAGGAGCATTGGACTAACAATAGACCTCAACACGGCCAACATTTACGTCCTCAAGACCGGTGGAAAATTTGACGTCGGGAACGTTGTGGCGAGGGTTCCCTTCGATCCTGATTCCAGGATATACCTGAGGAACTATGCGGAGGCGAGTGCCGGGGTTCTTCAGGAGATACAGTATCCCGCGATAAACCTGGTCCTGGGCCTAGAAGAGCTCTTTCTCTTCATGGACAACACCCTCGATGCACATCAGATGGTAATCCGCATGCAGAAATTCATAGGAAACAAAAAACGAAAGGCCTTCTACATAGTCAACAAAGAGGCCATGGAAAGCCTCCCGATAAAAGTTCTGGGAGAGCTCGAGAGAATCTCCACCACCGTCATGAGGCTCACTCCGTACCACACCGGGCTCAGCATCAAAGCCCTCAAGAGCGTGAATCCCCGCTTGATCGGAATAGAGACCGTTATAGACGTAGGGAGGTGGGACTGATGGGGCCCCTAGAGAGGCCAGTTCTGCTCACTAGGAAGGACATTGAGGCAATGTTCGACCAGGTACTGGAGAGGGGAGTCAACCTGATAGAGAACAGCGCCTCCCTCGGAGCCGAATTTGCTCTCCATCTGGTCATGGAGTACTCAAAGAGTAGGAAGATTCCCATAATAGTAGAGGACATCTTTGACACCCTGCCCGTTTACCTGACCCACCTGGAGCTCATGGGCGTCAGCGTTGAAGATTCAGACATGAGGGTCATTAAAGTTGGCGGGAACCAGGAGGCCGGCAACGTCCTCGCCAGAGTCTGCTTTGAAAATGACCCCCACATTTACCGGAGGAAAATCGACCGGGAGCTGGAGAAGATAATTCCCGAGGGCGATTACATACACATGGTGCTGGGCCTTGAGCGGCTTCTGTCCATTCAAAACAATGCACACACAATCCACGCCATCCTCTCCCCGATAAAGCATAAACTGGGTAGCGATAGGGGGAGGAGCGTGTACATAGTTGAGAAGCCCCTTATGGAGAACCTCCCGTTCAACCCACTGCCCCTCCTGGAAGACGTGGCGACGTCCGTCATAGAGCTGGTAGATGAAGGAGAGGGGGTTATCAGAACCAAACTCAAAAAGTCTCAGCTCAAACTTGTGATGCAGAAGCAGGCAGTACTTGTCTCCCCCAGGGAAGTCCTCCGGTGGTGGGAGTGAGCTTCCTGAGGAAGTTCTTTAGAAGACGAGAGAACGCCGAGGAAATCAAAATAGTATCCAGAAACCCTGTCGGAAAGTTTAGGGTCGAGCAAAGCCTCAACGTTCTCGGAAAGGAGACGCTGATTGGAGAGGTTGAAGGCATAATATACCCCGGATACAAGGTCAAGGGAGAAAGCGTTGCCCTAATCCGGGAAATCCAGAAGGACAGGAGGAAAGTTGACTTCGCCGTTGACGGCGACAGGGTCGCGCTTGTTCTTGAGGGAAAGACAAACGCTAAAAAAGGAGACGTCCTTGAGGTCTACCAGTCGTGAGTCGCGAGGTGGTGGCATGATAATCTGGGACAACCACTTCCACGTTGACCCGTTTAAGGGACTCTTTCTTGAAGCGGTGAGGCAGTTCCACCGTGCCGACGGGACGCACCTCGTCGTGGTCTACAAGACGGCCCACGACTACGGATTTCCGGGCCTTAAAGCCGAGGACTTCATGAAGGCGATGGACTTCCACATCGAGCTGGTGGAGAAAATCAACAACGAGACACCCGTTAAGGCCTACGCGGTTGTGGGCGTGCACCCGGCAGAGTTCGTTTACCTCGCGGAGCAGAAGGGCCTTGAATACGCCAGAAACGAAGTCATGAAAGCCCTCGAATACGCCCAGAGGCTCTGCCTTGAGGGAAAGGCCATAGCCATAGGCGAGATAGGCAGGCCGCACTATGAAGTTCCGGAGGAAATCTGGGAGGCGAGCATCGAGCTGATGAAGTACGGGATGATTTTAGCTAAAGAAGCGGACTGCGCGGTCCAACTCCACACGGAAAGCTTCGACGAGGCCAAGTTCAGGGAGCTGGGCGAGTACGTGAGGGAAGTCGGGATAAAGCCCCACCGCGTCGTCAAACACTTCTCCCCACCCCTCGTGAAGGTCGCCGAAGAAGTAGGGGTCTTCCCAAGTATCATAGCGAGCAGGAAGAACATCCAGGAGGCCATAAAGCAGGGCAACAGGTTCATGATGGAGACGGACTACATAGACGACAAACGGAGACCTGGAGCGGTTCTTGGCCCCAAGACCGTGCCAAAGAGGACGAAGGCCTTCCTCCAGAACGGCCTCTTCACCGAGGAGGACGTTTACAAGATACACGTGGAGAACCCGAGGAAGGTTTACGGGGTAGAGGTGGAGGAGTAGAGCACATCCCGAAAGCCATTTATACAACTTTGGGGAATTCCAGAAGAGGGTCTCTCATGGGAAGGCTTAGGGCCGTTCTTCCAGTCCTCATGATCTACTACATCGTCAAGAAGTCTGATAAGAAATACGAGAAGAAGATCGGGTGGCTGAAAAAAATTGCTGCGGACTTCGCAATAATCGACAGTGTTGACTCCACACACACTGGCGCGCCACAATCACAAATTAAGAGAGTACATTAGGAGAAAATACGGGGAGATCCCTGGAAGCCCGGGCACAGACATAAAAACAAGAGAGTACGCGATAAGCGAGGCTCTAACCCACACACACTGGTACTTCGAGCACTACGGGAAAAAGTACATCCACAAGAGCCTCGAAGACGCTCAGAAATGGAACACACTTGTTGGCCTAATGACAATCCTGCCGGCAATGTTCCACAAACTCACAGATACCAAAGAACTCGGGAAAAGAACAGATGCAATGTTGGAAAAAATAGCAGAAGGGCTGATATTCTATAATCACAAGAAAGAAGTAGAAGAGGAGTATGGAACCTTGAAGATCCCGCCGCCAAAAGAAGCTGTGCTTTTAGAGGGATATCTACTGCCCGAATTTGAAAAACTGAAAAAAGATCCACAGCTCCAAGATAAATTCCTAGACGCCCTAGCCGAAGCATACCACGTGCGAACATGGCCAAAGGAGCGACTGAGAGAGTATCTCAAATTGGCAGTAGACGCCGCTGAAGAGGTATCAAGCTACCTCGGTAAAGACGGGAAGCCATACATACCCGTAGAAGAGTTTGAGAAGTTTGAGAAATTAAATAAGTTCTTGGATACGCTGTTTACCAAAGAGTTTCATGCCCGAAAAAGACCGCAACAGCCGACCGAAACGAAGACATGGGAAACACCAAAACCGAAGGCAGATTGGATTAAAAAGACTGAAGTGCAGGCAAACGAAGCCAACATTCGCACCGAGGCAACGAAACTACTCGGCCTCATCCAGGGACTCAAGATAGCGGGCGCCGGTGAAGAGGCACTGAAGAACCTTGAGGGGAAGCTCTGGGAAGAAATCAGGAAAACGGGCCGAGAGAACCTTGAGCTGGCTGGACTGTATGCCAAGCTCATCGCCCACCTCCGCGAGAAAGACCTCGAAGGTGCCGAGAAGTTCCTGTCCGAGGTCGGGAAGGGTTAGCCCCAGAATAAAGGCCCATGATAACCATGGGCTCACACAAGAGAACCGGAGGAGTAGAGCACCTTTCCCTCGCTCAGAACCGTCTTTATGAAGCTGTCCCTCCTTTTTCTGAACTCTTCCGGTTTCAAGACTATCGGGCTTATCAGCTCTTCATATTCGAGGAGGATATCGGTTACAACTTCCATCAGCCCGTCAAAATCAACGTCCCCAACGATGAGAAGGTCTATATC
>JAGHBN010000053.1 GCA_021160985.1 Thermococcus sp. | reverse complement strand
GTGCAAGGCCGAGGGAGGGGCGATGAGTTCCCGGTGTGAGCCCCGTGGTAGGCCGCTCAGTCGAATGCCCCCTTGATACAGAAGGCGGGCTATGGCCCCCTCGCCTTATTCATGGCGTCCAATGCCGACGCGAGTAGTATCAGCGCTCCCCCTACTGCAGTTCTCATGCTTGGAATTTCCCCGAAGATTATGAAGGCGTACACTATGGCGCTGAGGGGGTCGAGGTAGCTGAGGAGCGCCGCCTCATTGACTTCAACTTCTTTCAGGCCTTCCATGTAGAGATAGAGTGCAAAAACCGTGTGAACAAGAACAAGCGCTGCAGCCGCCCACCACGTGGGCTTGCTGAGTCCGTTCACTGCAACGAAGGGGAGGAGGAAGATCGCCGCCAGTGTTAGCTGGAGAAGTGTCAAGTCCTTTCCATTGATCTTTCTCAGGAACCTTCCGAAGTTGGGTATCAGTGCGTAAAAAAAGGCCGCCACAAGGGCCAGCAGGACACCTATGAAGTCCCGGCTCTTGAGGCTGAACTCCTGATCGCTGGCTATCAGGATGAAGCCGAGGAATGCGACCGCTATGAGGAGGGCTCGCTTTCTCGTTAGGCTCTCTCCGAGGAACCGCCACGATACCAGCGTCGCTATTATGGGGGCTAGGTAATACACGAGCACTGCGTTGGCTATTGTGGTATAGTTGAAGGCGGTAAACAGGAAAACCCAGTTGAAGGCCAGCGAAATGCCGAGAGCCAGGAGGGCTTTCCAGTTTTTAAGAAAGACGGTCTTTAAACGGGATACCGCCACCGGCCTGAGGGAGGGCAGCCACAGGACTGTCGCACCCAGGGCCACTCTGATGAAGGCGACGCCCAGTCCAGAAAGGCCGGAAAAGCGGGCGAAAATTCCCACACTGCCCCATATGACCATTGAAAGGGCTATTTTGGCCCTCCCGTTCATTGTTCCTCCTTCTCCCTCCACTCCTTGTATGCTTCCCTGACCTCTTTTTTCCTGAACTCGGGAACGGCGTCCTCAAACGGGTTGAACCTGTCGAGGTCCCTCTCCCTGGCTCCGATGTACGTTGCTACGAGGCTCACCTTTGAGTGCAAACTTGAGGGGACGCGGAGTATTCTCTTGACGTCGACGGTAACGCGGCCGTCGAAGTAGGCCTTTGAGAACGTGCTTGATAGCGCAAAAAGCTTTGCTATGCTCTTGTAGCCTATCCCCTGGGGAAACGCGGTGAGGAGACCCTTCCTCACGAAGTCTTCGTAAATCCTCTCTCTGCCCTCCAGTATTAGCTTTGCCCTTCTCTTGTCGAGTCCTGTGTTGAGGAGATGGTTTTCGTTAACCCTCATTATGAAGTACCCGAATCTGAGCCGGAAGACGTTGAAGTAGCCGCTTGAGAGCATTATTTTCCTGCTCTGGATGTCGTCGAAGGTAACCTCTTCAGCGGAGCTTATATAGGCCAGGATTCTTTCCCTTGCCTTTGAGTCGAGTTCCAGTGCCCATTCGTCCAGAACCCTGATGTGGTATCCCCTTCCGGAGTATATGATGTGGACGTCTTCAAAGCCGAAGTCCTCCCTCAGGACTGTGAGGGTATCCCTCGCGAGTTCTTTTGCGTCGTCGAGGCATATAGGACAGACCTTTCCGTGTTCGTGAGTGCACCTACGGAGCGGCAGATCCTTTGCATCGATATCAAAGACGAGCTCCGCCCCGAGCCAACCCTTCATCTCCCTGGGTTCCTCGTAGAGGGCCACGGAAGAATAGATCGCATAGGGTGCGGTGGCCTTAACGTAGTCCTCAAGGTCCCTTATGTCAAAGAAGGCGTTTTTCCTGTCGCTCGGACCTTCGCCGGTGTGATCAAAGCCGAACTCCCTGTTTTTGAGGCTCCTGACCAGGAAATCTGGAATCTTTTTTGCACTCCATTCCTTGGTGTAGTAGCGCTTTCTCTCCTCGGGCCTCGCCTCCCTGAAGAGTTCAGCCATTCTCTTCACCCCCTTCTTCATTCTGGGGGCTCTTTGAGCGGTTTTCAATATACAGGCGTCTCAGGTAGTAGGTGAGGGGATTTTTGATGCTCCTGCAGTGCCTGTCGGGCTTGCAGAGCTGGGGTGCGTTGGCCCTTATCTTGTCGCAGTTTGGCGGGAAGTACCACGTTGAATTTCCGCTGTCTTCGAGGCTCGGCTTGTCGGTTAGGCCAAAGCCGAGGTGGTACCAGATGTTTTTAATTTCATGGGGCTGGTCCTCAAACAGGGGGGGCTTGCACCTGTTCCCCGCTTCGATAATGACGGGCAGTATCTCGTTTTCTATCACTCCCAGGTCGCTGATGCAGTCCTTTATTCTGATGTCCCTCTTCGGCGGATTTGGGCATATCCTTGCATAACTCAGGAAGCTCGTCAGCAGGACCGTTATTGCGTAATTTCTCAACCCGGAGGGGACTCCTTTGAGGGCTTCTTTTACACAGGGTGGGAAGAGCTCAAAGCGGAGGGGCTGGGCTTTCCCTGAGAACTTTCCGAGACGCTCCTTGAAGCGCTCCCGTGCCAGCTCGCTCAGTCTTTCGTAGAGTTGACCGTAGTAGCCGGGCAGCTCGTCCCTTATCTCGTAGAGCAGGTTTATGGAGCGCTCCAGGTTTCTCTCAAAGGCCTTTTCCCACAACTTTAGGGCCTGCTCTTCGGTAAGATAAGCGTACCCCTTCCTCACGTACACTTCCTTGAGGGAGCCCTCCCACAGCCTTAGGAACGAGGAGAGCTTGATGCGGTATTTCAGGCGGTGTTTTTCTCTTTCTTCTTCCCCTATCTCACCGTGGAGGGTTTTTTCGAGTATGGCCCTGTCCCTACCGGGGATGTCGGAAGATTTTGTGGGCTCCAGTGGTATCGTGAGACCGGAGGCACTCCCGCTTCTTTTTATCCTTTCCATGTAGATTCTAACATTGGAACGCCTCACGAGTTCCATCTCTATGCCGTATGGCGAAAATGCCAAGGCGCCGAGAAGGGCGTAGAAGGTCATGATGTCATCGTGATCGCTCATGTTGAGGATGTCCTCGGGGATCTCCTCCAGGTCAAGAACCTCAACCCTCCTTAGGGCGCTCTCTATCCCAACGTATTTCGCTATTCTCTTAAGAAGGGGCTCAATACCCCCAAATTCTCGTACAATGGCCTTCGCCTCTCTGCCGAAGGGGTCAAGCATGGGCTCACCTTGAGGAGTATCTCAGCTTGACAATAAAACTCTTGTGCCTTTTCCAAAAGTTTTATATCTTAATAACTCCTACTAACTTTAGCGTGAAAAAGGTTCAATAACATGAGGGTGGTCATCATGGAAGGAGAATATCGCGTTGACCGAGTTAAAAGCGGGATATCGGGATTTGATGAGCTCATTGAAGGCGGTTTTCCACGGGGTACTACTGTCCTGGTCACCGGTCCTACAGGAAGCGGTAAAACCACCTTTGGGCTTCAATTCATCTACAAGGGAGCCGAGCTCTACGACGAGCCGGGTGTAATAGTTACCCTTGAAGAGAGGGCTCAGGATCTTAGAAGGGAAATGAAGGCCTTTGGATGGGACCTCGAGAAGTACGAGAGGGAGGGCAAGCTGGCCATAATAGATGGTGTCAGCGCTGTTGTGGGCCTCCCCTCGGAGGAACGGTTTGTCCTCGAGGGCAGTCTTAACGCCGAGGACTTTCTGCGTTACATATACCGGGTTGTTAAGGCGATAAAAGCCGAGAGGCTTCTCATCGACTCAATTCCATCAATAGCATTCAGGCTTGGAGGGGAGGAAAGGATAAGGAACGTGCTCCTCCAGCTCAACACAATCCTCTTGGAAATGGGTGTTACATCCATTCTGACTACTGAGGCTCTAGACCCGGCGAGGGGCAAGATAAGCAGGTACGGGATAGAGGAGTACATAGCAAGGGGTGTAATACTGCTCGACTTTATGGAGCGTGAAGTGGAGCTCAAGCGCTACCTCCTCATCAGGAAGATGAGGGAAACTAGGCACCAGATGAAAAAGTTCCCCTTCGAAATAACCTCTGAGGGAATAGTGGTTTATCCCAGTGGGGAGGTTTACTGACCCAAAATTTTTTAAGATAGTGCTTTTTACTTGTAATCATGGTCATAACGTCCCGACTTAGGGTTGTGCTGCTGGTTCTTGTTGTAATCTCATTTGCCGTCTTATACTCGATTTCCTCCGGGAGTCAGGGGGACTCTTTCACAGGAGTTTGTGTGTATTCGTCACCCGGCTTTTCCATCCTGTCAAATGGTTCTAGGGATGTTGCGGTTCCGAGGGAGCTGGATGTGGGTGAAGTTTACCGGGTACAGGGCAGATTGTATCATAACGGGGAGAGAATGCAGGTTTATGAAATCGAAAAGACGTCTCCCAATTTTCCTCTGGAGGAACTTGAGGGCTTTTACTGGCCGTCTAGAGGGTGCTATATCCTAACTCCCGAGAGGATAAGGATGGGTTACTGCCTAAACGTTTCCAAGGCCTCCAGAGTTTTTCTAAAGGGCATCTTTCACGGCTCCAAGTTTTATCCCGTCGACTTCAGGGTTGGGGGATTTTCGAAGGAGTTTGAAGATGGCATGCCCGTGGTGGTTGAGGGAGTAGTTCTGTACTCGGGGACCAGGACGGTGATGTGGAACGGAAGTGTGGAGATAGTCCTCTACCTTCCCTACGGACTGCACTTGGAGCCTGGAAAGAGGGTGAGGGTCATCGGAATAGCCCGGCGCTATTCAATGCCTTCACTCCTTGTGGATTCCGAGGAAGACGTTGAGATAACCGGTGAGGCCTGTGTTAGGCCAATTGAATCTGCGGGAATAGGGGATATTGGGGTTGGTAATTGTACGGTGATTTCAAAAAGCCACTCCGGACTGAGGTTGGAGTGTTCAGACAAACCTCTCAAAGGGGTCGAGGCGAGAGTAGGGGATAGGCTTGGGATTAGGGCTCTGGTTAGAAGGGGTTCCCTCCTCTGCATTTCCTGCAATGTCATAAGACGCCGGGAAGAGCTGCCCAACTCGATATGTGGAGGCAGTGGTGTGGTGAAGGTGCAGGGTCAAGTTGTGTGGGTTAAAACCTATAAGAACGGCTTTGGCCTGGCCAACGTTAGCAGCGGGGACTGCTGGGTTTTGATAAAGCTCAGAAAGTCCCTTAACGCCTCCCTGGGTGTTAACGATAGCGTGACGGCCTACGGGGAGTTTACCCGGTACCGCGGGCTGCCGGCGCTTGAAATCCGCTCCGGTGAGGACGTATGCTGCGGAGAGTGTTAGCGGGAGTCATGCTAGGAACTTTTACCGGCATAACACCGGGGATTCACGTGAACACGATAGGTGAACTTGGACTTGGGGACCCGATCGTCCTGTTCTCAATGGGGCTGGTTCACACGTTTCTTGACGTCATTCCCTCGGCTTTTCTGGGAATTCCTGATGAGGGAACGGCCTTATCCGTCCTTCCAGCTCACAGGTTGGCCCGTGGTGGCAGGTCCATGGAGGTCGTCAGGATTTCCCTGTGGGCAAGCGCCATTGCGGTATTCCTTTCCATACTCCTTGCGCCTGTTTACCCTCTGCTGGCAGCACTCTACACGCCGGGCGTGGGAAAAATCATCGTGTTCCTGCTTATCGTGCTCATGGTTTTCACAGCCGGGAGGAGGGCGCTTGCAACCCTTCTCGTGATTCTCCTCTCCGGTGCTCTCGGACTCATCGTCTTCTCACTTCCACTCGCACACCATTACTACCCTCTCTTCACAGGCCTCTTTGGGATTCCTGTGCTCCTCTCAGGAATTAAAGGAAGGCCACCTAGCGGGGAGGATGCATCAGTCCAGATGGGTCACACCTCTTTCCTGAAGTTTTCTTTTCTAGGAACCCTCGTGGGAATGCTTGCGTCACTTGTTCCGGCCTTTACGCCGTCACAGGGGGCGGTTTTGGCTTCCCTCTTCTCCCATGACGATAGGGCGTTCCTTGTAGCGGTTTTTTCGATAAACACTGCCAACTTCACTTTTTCTTTCATGAACTACCTGGCGACGGGCCGGGTTAGAAACGGAATAGTTGCAAAAATGCCTCCCCTTTCTGAAAAAGCCCTTCCATCGTATCTTGTTCTCTCGGTTGGTGTTTCTCTCCTCGTTTTGCTCTACGGGGAGCAGCTGGCGCTGATTATTCTCAGGGCTGTGAGACGGCTGCCTTATGGCTATCTGAACGGGGGAGTGCTGCTCTTCCTGTTCATCCTGGCTTGGTTTTTTGACGGTTTCATTGGAGTCCTCGTTTTGGCCTCTGCATCCCTGCTTGGCCTCTTCACTCTCTCAGTAAACGCACCCAGGAGGGCATGCATGGGCGTTCTCATGATCCCGATACTAATAGGGTAGAAGAAAAAGGTCAGGAAGATTTTTCCTTCGCAATCCTCTGGAACTCGGAGTAGTCCGTAACGATTTTCTTTCCGTCCAGGGTGGTGAAGTAGACCTTTTTGACCTTCACCTTTTTCACATCGGTGTATTTCATCTCCGGCGGATCATAAGAACCGGGCTCGACGACTTCGTCTTCAATGACGTACGTTTCGAGGTCTGGCTGGCCAAGGTATTTCCAGACCTCGTAGAAAACCTCTGGCTCGAGGTGGATTTCGCCGTCAATCTCCACCCAGTCCGCCCCGATATCTTCAAGAAACTCTTTCACTACCTCGAAGTTCATAGAACCACCACCATAATATAGGATGCTAAGGGTTATATACCTATCGCCGAACTCCCGACGGTGGTGAGAGATGGCGAAGGTTATAGTTGACGCTCAGGCCGCGAGGGCGATAGGCAAGGGCGCGATGATAGTTTTCAAGAAGGGAGTCGTGAGAACGGAGGGCGAGATAAAGCCTGGAGACATAGTCGAGGTCTACACGCGCGGCGGCAAGTTCCTTGGCAAGGGCTTTGTTAACCCGAACTCAAACATCATGGTCAGGCTCATAACCCAGGATGAGCACACCGAAGTGAACAAGGAACTCTTCCGCGAGAGGATCAAAAAAGCAAACGAGTACCGTAAGAAGGTCCTTGGCTACGACAAGGCCTACAGGATGGTCTACGGTGAGGCCGACTACCTCCCGGGCCTCATAGTTGACCGCTTCAACGAGATAGCCTCGGTTCAGATTTCGAGCGTCGGGATGGAGAGGTTCAAGCTCGACCTTGCTGAGGCGATAATGGAGGCCGAACCAGAAATCGAAACTGTCTTCGAGAAGAACACCGGGCGCTCAAGGAGAAGGGAAGGCCTGCCAGAGATAGAGCGCGTCCTTCTCGGTAAGGAGAAGTACCGCACGGTAATCGAGGAGGGAAAAGCGAAGTTCATCGTGGACATGCGCGGGCAGAAGACCGGCTTTTTCCTTGACCAGAGGGAGAACCGCATTGCTCTGGAGAAGTACGTCAAACCAGGGATGAGGGTCCTCGACGTTTTCACGTACACCGGCGGATTCGCAATACATGCCGCGGTTGCGGGCGCTGAGGAAGTTGTCGCCGTGGATAAATCCCCGTGGGCAATCAACATGGTCAAGGAGAACGCCAAGCTCAACGGCGTTGAGGACAGGATGAAATACATAACGGGCTCAGCTTTCCCTGTAATGGAGGAGATGATAAAGAAGGGGGAGAAGTTTGACATCGTGATCCTCGACCCACCAGCCTTCGTCCAGCACGAGAAGGATCTGAAGAGGGGCCTTAGGGCATACTTCAATGTCAACTACGCCGGTCTGCAGCTGGTGAAAGAGGGAGGCATACTCGTCACGGCCTCCTGCTCACAGCACGTTGATATGCAGACCTTCAAGGACATGGTGATAGCGGCCGCTGCTAAGGCGGGCAAGTTCCTCAAGATGCTTGAGCCCTACAGGACTCAGGCACCAGACCACCCGATACTCATGGCATCAAAGGACACCGAATACCTTAAGTGCCTGTTCCTCTATGTTGAAAACATGCACTGAATCTTTGGGACAATGACGAGAAAGCACCTCCTCTGAGCCGGCGTGTATGCTGAGACGCCCACGGTCGGAGTCCCTCTAAACTCACAGGACTGCCAGAACTTCCAGGGCGGATTTAACCAGCAGTTCCTCTGCCCTTCTCAGTTTTTCACTCCCGAATCCAACGTTCCATTCCCCTCTATAAAGCTCATCGGAAACCGCCAGGGCAACCGCCAGCTCAACACCCCTGAACTCGGCAACGCTCATTAAGGCTGAACTCTCCATTTCAACGCCGAGAATCCCGCGCTTGGCGTATTCCTTTACTTTGTCCTCCGTTTCCCTGAAGGGCGCATCCGTCGTCCACACGCCTCCCTTGAAAACACCAATTCTCCTCTTTCCTATTTGACGTCTCACCTCCTTTTCAAGCATGCTCAGCAGTTTCTCACTGGGCCTTGGAATGTGCTCAGGGGGCATGTAGTGGTAGCTTGTTCCCTCCTCCCTCAGGGCCCAAGTCGGCAGTATCACGTCGCCTATGTGGATACCTTCTTTTATCGCACCCGCCTCCCCCACCATTATAAAGTATCTTCCCCCGCTCGCTATGGCCAGTTCGAGGGCGAAGACCGAGGCGGGGGCTCCGAAGTAGGGATTTAGAACGCAGATTGTCTCACCCCTGTACTCACCAAGGAAGGCCCGATAGACGTAGGTGCAGTTCTCAACGACTTCCACACTTTCCAGGAGTTTCTCAGCATGGCCCAGCCCTACGCCCGTGAAAACGATGAGGAACTTCTCAGGAGCTCTCTCCAAACCCGGCCAGGGCTTTACAACCTCTCTTCCCCTCCCAAGCCACACGAAAACCACCCCCTCACGGTTTGTTTTTGAACGAAGGATGAAATAAGATTAACCCTTGAATGTTGGTCGCTCCACCGACCGAAATCCTTTTCTATTTGGTCGTTTAAACGACCAAAATAGGTGAGAACATGGTCGAGATAACAGACTACCTTTTAAAGCTCTCTGCAGAACTGCCCTCAAGGTTTGAGTACGCGAGGAAGCTGAGGAAGCGCTTTCTCTTTGAGGAGCTTTCCGGTTTTGTTGATGCCTATATCGATGGTGGTGCCCCCAGGACAGTCCTCCTGCCGGGCCTCAGGGGGACTGGAAAGACAACTCTCCTTGGTCAGCTCTACTTTCACACCCTCTCGCAGACGTCCGACGTGATATACATCTCCGCAGATGAAGTCCGTCTGCTTGGCTTTTCCCTTCACGAGGTCATCGAGCGATACTTCGACGTTTTCAGACCAAAACGGCCGGTTCTCCTGCTCGACGAGGTTCAGTACGCTGAAAACTGGGATTTGACACTTAAGGTTCTCCACGACAGGGGGAAGGCCCTGATAATTGCCACCGGTTCGTCTGCCCTAAAGCTGAGGGAGAGCCCTGACCTTGCGAGGAGGGTCATACACGTTGACGTAAAACCCCTGAGCTTTATCGAGTATCTCCACCTGCGCGGAGAGGAGGTCATGAGGATCGGCCTCGATGCCCTCTTCGAGTTTAACGTTGAGAAGCTTGAAAGGGCACTCTCGCTGGGGGCCCACTATGCCGGTGAAGCGGAGAATTATCTGAAGCTCGGCTCACTTCCCCTGACGCTTGAGATGGAGGAAAGATTGGCGTACGATGCTCTTTTTTCCCTCCTTGAACGGATAGTCTATCGCGACCTACCGGAGTTCAGGAACTTCGACTCATCGACGCTGGATTCAGCCCTCAGGCTCTTAACTCTCCTTGCAACACCCAAGGGAGAGCGCTTCAGCTACGAGAAGCTCTCCAAAACTCTGGGAATATCGAAGAGCACCGTCATAGAGCTCGTGAGGGCCTTCATAGCCAGTGGACTGTTCATCGAAATTCCTCCTACTGGCAGTCTCTCAAAGAAAATCCGCAGAAGTCCGAAGCTCAAGTTTTCGGCTCCCTCACTCAGGGCGTCTCTCCTGTCCAAGTTTGAAGTCGTTGAACTCGCCCCCCTGCTTGAGGACGCCGTTGCCCTCTATCTCTCGGGTGAAGGTGTTCTGGAATACGAGCCCGGAAAAGGCGGCGCGGATTTCGTTATCACACGGGGCGGAAAGCGCTACGTCATCGAAGTCGGTCTTGGAAAGTCCGACTACACTCAAGTTAAGAGAAGCATGAAGCGAACCGGGGCGGACTTCGGGATAGTCATCGGAAAGGAGTTTGAAGTCCGGGAGAACCTCCTGATGATTCCCTGGTGGGCGTTCCTAAGCCTTGTTTAGCATCAAACTGTGCCTCCAGCGGGTTCCAACCTTGAACTTCACGTCCCTCACGGAATAGCCCAGCTCTTCCCCTTTTTCTGCTATAACATCGATTAGAGGCTTTTTATCGGGAAGGAAAAGGGCCACCCTTCCACCGGGTTTTAAGTAGTCCTTCGCTTCCTCTATCAGCATCACCGAGAAGGCCTCGCCGTACTTCCCACCGCCAACGCCTTCCCTCTTCGTGAGAACTCCCTTCGTCGGCCTCTCGTAGTAGGGAGGGGCCGAGAAAATCACACCGAAGCGCTCTCCTTCGGGAATTACTCCCCGGATTATCCCACCGTTGCTTTTGAGCAATCTAACTCTGGCGCCGTTCCTCTCGATGTTCTTCCTTGCGTACTCGAAGAACTCCTCATCGAGCTCCGTCGCTGTAACGTCGCACTTGAATAACTTCTCTGCCATGAGGGCCATCATTGCGGTGTGTCCCGTTCCAATCTCCAGAACCTTTTCTCCCCCGCGCAGGAAGGTCTTGAGGAATAGGTAGCGCGAGATTGGCGTAGTCACGAGTCCTCGTGGGTGGTACTCAACCTCAAGCCCGAAGAGGGCCTTTGCTATTGCCCTATTATATAGTATCCTCGCCTCCCTGTTCGAGAGGTCGAGTCTTCCACGTTCGTCAAGGTAGTTTTTAAGCTCCGGGAAGAGCCTTACTGCCTCTTTGACCGGCAGTCCGAGCTTTCCGTCCTTCCAGAGGGGCATAACACGAGGTGGAAAAGGGGAAGAAAAAGCTTTTGCTCAGAGAAGCGCCAGCGCTGCCATGACCTTCGCGTCCTCGACCATGTTGTCTATCTTCGCGTACTCGTTGGGCTGGTGGGCCATCTCGTCGAGCGTCGCCCAGACCACCGCCGGGATTCCGAGCTTCCTGAAGTAGGCCGCGAAGGTTCCGCCGCCTATTC
>JAGHBN010000153.1 GCA_021160985.1 Thermococcus sp. | reverse complement strand
GTGGGCATGCTCGACGACTACCCAAATCTCATCATCCTAAGGACGTTCTCCAAAGCCTACGGCCTGGCGGGGATAAGGGTGGGCTATATGCTGGCCAGTGAGACGTTCATTGACGCCCTCTACCGGATACTCCCTCCGTTTCCCGTGGGACTGCCGGCGATGGTGATAGCGGAAAAGGCCCTTGAATACAGAGACGTGATGGAGAGGAGGATCCGCTACATAGTGGAGGAGCGCGAGAGGGTCAGAAAAGCCCTTGGAAGACTGGCATATCCAAGCGACGCCAACTTTCTCCTCGTGAATGCCGATGCCTATGAGTTCCTCCTCGAGAGGGGCATAGTGGTCAGGCGGCTTTCGGGGTGGCTGGCCGGCCACATAAGGGTGACTGTGGGGAGGAGATTGGAAAACAACGCGTTTTTGGAAGCCATTAAGGAGTGGATTGAAGGTGTGGGTGGTATTTGACGTTGACGGAACACTCATCGACGTGAGCGAGAGCTACGATATGGCGGTTAAGCTGACGGTGGAGCACATCCTCAAGACACTCGGAAGGGATGAGCGGGTCAATCTTGACTGGGTCAGGGGACTGCGCTCCAAAGGCGCCTTCGGGGACGACTTCAGGGTCAGCGAGGCGTTAACGCTGATTGTGCTCGGCGGTGATGCGGAGAAACTGGTGGATGAATTCCCGGAGGGGGGAGGTCTAGAATGGGTTCGTGAGAGGCTCGGCCTGGCCCTGGACACAGTGCTCATTGAGAGGGTGTTCAACACGTTTTACCTCGGAGATGCCTACGAAGACGCCCTTTTTCCCTTCCCCGGCCTTTGGAGAAAGGAAAAACCGATGATCTCACCCAAGCTCCTTGAAGAACTTTCCGAACGGTTCAACGTGGGAGTCGTTACGGGGAGGAATGAGCTTGAAATGAGGCTCGCGGAGAAAATTACAGGATTTAAGTTTAAACACGCCGTCACGAGGGAACATGGCTTGAAGCCGGACCCCTCCCTCCTATGGAAGCTTGTAAGAGGGGAGAAGGGAGTTTACATCGGCGACACAAAAAACGACGAGATGTTTGTGGAGAACTACAGGAAAAAATACGGTGAATTTGGGTTTTTGATGATCGGGAGGGATGTAAAAAACGTTGAAGAGGGCGTCAGGGCAATCTTAAACGGCGAGTATCCCTGGAGGATACGGTGAGGATCCCAATAAGTCTTGCTATTTTAATCTTCTTGGACAAGCAGACCTGTCCAAAGAATTAAAAGCACACCTGCCCACGCAATCTGGGGTGTTCACATGACGGGTGATGGTTTTTGGCCTGAGCAGAGCTATTAGGAGTTCGAAGAAAAACGCCATAATAGCCGAGCTGAAGCTCTATTCTCCGAAATACGGCGACCTTCTCAAGGGCCGGGACCCCTTTGAGATTCTAAGGGCCTACGAGCGGGCCGGTGCCGTTGGAATCTCTTACATAACGGAGCCATGGCACTTCAGAGGAAGCTTTGAGTTCCTCAGAAAGCTCTGTCAGGAAACGGAGCTGCCGGTTCTCAGGAAGGACTTCATAACCGAGAGGGAGGACATCGAAAGAACTGCTGAGGCGGGAGCGTCAGCTGTTCTCTTGATAGCAAGGCTTCTCGGGGAGGAGCTGGCAGAGTTTGTGGACGTCGCCAGAGAGCACGGGCTTGATACCCTCGTGGAGGTGCACAGCAAAGGGGAGCTGAGCATTGCCCTCCAGACCAACACGACGATGATAGGGATAAACAACCGGGACATAAGGAAGCTGGAGCTCGACGACGGGGACGTCTCCCTGACCGAAAGGCTCGCCCCCCTGATACCAAAGCGCTACGTTAGGGTTAGCGAGAGCGGCATTTCAACGATGGACGACCTCAGGAGGGCCCTTCGGCTGACGGACGCGGCTTTGATCGGCACCGCGCTGATGAAGGCGGAGGATCCGGAGAGGCTCCTCAGGGAGTTCGTGGAGGTGAAGGTATGACCCTTCTGGAAAAGATAATTTCGGGAAGGAACCTCAGCTTCGAGGAGGCCTACGAACTCTTTCAGACGCTCGGGAAGGAGAGCGAAGTCCGCATAGCCGCCTACCTCGCGGCGCTCCAGACAAAGGGCTACACTGGAGAGGAGATAGCGGGCCTTGCGAAGGCGATGCGCGACCAGGCGGTAAAGACAGACCTTGGGGAGGTGGCAGACACTGCCGGCACCGGCGGGGACGGGAGCTCGACCATAAACGTCAGCACTGCCTCGGCCCTTATCCTGTCCGCATTCAGGAGGGTCGCCAAGCACGGAAACACGTCGATAACTTCCAGGAGCGGCTCCGCGGACCTGCTGCGGGCCCTGGGAATAAACCCGGATATCAGCCCTGAGAAGGCCAGGGAAATGGTGGAGAAGGTCAACTTCACCTTCCTCTTTGCACCAAGGTACCATCCCGCGCTGAAGGGCATAATGCCCGTCAGAAAAGCCCTCCGGATAAAGACGGTCTTCAACGTTCTCGGCCCCCTTGCGAACCCCGCTGAGCCGACCTATCAGCTGGTAGGGGTTAACTCTCCCGGGCTGGTTGACGTGATGGCAGAGGCGCTCTCATTCCTCGACGTTAAGAGGGCCCTCGTCGTTCACGGCGGAGGACTGGACGAAGTCAGCCCCTTCTCGGAAACGGCCGTCGCTGAGGTGCGGAAGGGGAAAGTTGATAGCTACACCCTCTCGCCGGAGGATTTCGGAGTGGAGCCCGTAAAGCCTGCCCCCTGCTCGTCCCCCGAGGAAAGCGCCCTGAGGGTGAAAGAGGTTCTGGCGGGGAGAGGAAGGAAAGAGGACAGGAGCTTTGTACTGGTTAACGCTTCGGCTGCACTATACGCCGCAGGAGTCGCCAGCGACTTCAGGGAAGGGGTAGAGATCGCCAAGAACGCCCTCGGAAGCGAGATGCTCGAAAGGCTGGAGGCGATAGCGTGCCTTTCACGAGCCTGAGGTACGTTGACCCCGTTGACCTGTACTCGGCCCTCAGGGACTTCGAAATGCCCTTCATCCTTCGTTCCGCGGAGAAAGGGAGCGAGAAGGCAAGGTTCACCTACGTCTCGGCGGTGCCCGAGTTCGTGGTCGAGGTGTCGGGAAAAGGAACCCTCGTGGACGGGGAAGCAGTGTCCCATGAGAGCAACCCCTTCCGCGCCCTGAAAGGCCTCATGCGGGAGAAGGTTAGGGAAACCGGTTCCTTGGCGGCTTCGTGGGTTACGTTGCCTACGATGCCGTCCACAACTACATCGGGGGGAGTATTGAAGAGCCCTCCGTCTTCGGCTACTACCCCTGGACCTTCGTTTACGACCACGCCTCAGGCACCTTCGGTTTCTTTTACCTCCAGGAACCGCCTTTCGACCCGGAGCTCGTGGTAACGCGGGCCAGGAGAACCGGGCGGGAGAGCACGGGGGGAGGCTCTTCGGTAATCTCCACCGACGCGGGGTTCGATGACTTCATCGAGATTGTGGAGAAGGGGAAAGAGTACATCCGGTCGGGTGACGTCTTTCAGGTCGTTCTGTCAAGGGAGTACCGGATAAAGACAGACCTCGACCCGCTGGAGGTCTATGAGCGCCTCGTTGCCATAAATCCCAGCCCGTACACCTTCCTCCTTGAGTTCGACAAGACGGTGGTTGGGGCGTCGCCGGAAACAATGGGCTCTGTGGAGGGCCGGCTTTTCAAGATAAATCCAATAGCGGGCACCGCACCCAGGGGCAGGAGTCGCGAGGAAGACGAGGTCCTGAGAAAGCGCCTCCTCGGCGATGAAAAGGAGAGGGCCGAGCACGTGATGCTCGTTGACCTCGCAAGGAACGACGTGAGGAGGGTTTCCAAGGCCGGGAGTGTGAGGCTCGTCCGCTTCTTCGACGTCCTCCGCTACAGCCACGTCCAGCACATAGAGAGCGAGGTGGTTGGGGAGCTCAGGGACGACGTTACGGCCTTTGATGCGATGGAGGCGGCCTTTCCAGCTGGAACCCTGACGGGAGCCCCAAAGATAAGGGCGATGGAGATTATAGATGAGCTGGAGAAGAGCAGGAGGCGGGTCTACGGGGGAGCCGTTGGCTACTTTTCGACGACGGGCAACGCCGACCTCGCCATAGCCATCAGGATGGCAGAGATAGACCGAGTCGTCAGGGTGCGGGCTGGAGCCGGCATAGTTGCGGATTCAGTGCCGGAAAAGGAGTACCTGGAAACAGAGAGCAAGATGAAAGCCGTCCTGAAGGCCCTGGGGGTGGTGGAATGATAGTCCTCGTGGACAACAGGGACTCCTTCGTTTGGAACCTCGCAGAGTACGCCTCACTCTTTGACGATGTCGTGGTCGTCCCCAACACCGTTTCGCCGGAGGACATCAAAAGGCTCGACCCCGACGGAATAATAATCTCTCCCGGCCCGGGAGCACCTTCGGACAGAAGGGAGGTCGGCAACTCGCCGGAGATCGTCCTTGAAGCCGAAGTCCCGGTGCTCGGCGTCTGTCTCGGCCATCAGATAATAGCGGAGGTCTTTGGGGGCACACTCGGGAGGGTGACCCCGAGGCACGGCAAGGCAAGCCTTGTGAAGCACGACGGAAGGGGCATCTTCAGGGGCGTTAAAAACCCGCTTATGGGGGGCAGGTACCATTCGCTCGCGGTCCTCGACGTCCCAAAGGGCTTCAAGGTCACCGCCCTTTCCCTTGACGACGGCGTTGTCATGGGGATACGGCACAAGAAGCTCCCCATTGAGGGGGTGCAGTTCCACCCCGAGAGTGTTCTAACTGAGTGGAATACCCGTGAAGGGCTTCGGATAATCAAAAACTTCGTGGAGATGACCAGATGATGTTCGTGAAAATATGTGGCGTCCGGAATTCGGACGAGCTGAGGCTTGTGGAGAGGTACGCTGACGCCACCGGAGTCGTGGTAAACTCGAACTCCAAAAGGAGAGTCCCGCTTGGGGTGGCGAGGGAGCTAATTGGGAGCTCAAGGATTCCCATCTACCTCGTGTCAACGATGGCCAGCTTCTCGGAGTGGGCCAACGCGATCGAAAGGACCGGCGCGGAGTACGTGCAGATACACTCGGACGCACACCCGAAAACGGTTGAGAGGCTCGTCTCCGAGTACGGCGTTTCCGTGATGAAGGCCTTCACCGTCCCGAGAAAGAGCACATCGCCCGGCGAGGATGCAGAGAGGCTTATGGAGCTCATATCCCAGTACGAGGTGGACAGGATTCTCCTCGACACCGGGGCGGGGAGTGGGAGGAGGCACGACTACCGGGTGAGCGCAATAGTAGCCAAAAAAATCCCGATAGTCCTTGCAGGGGGGCTGAGGCCCGAGAACGTTGAAGAGGCGGTAAAGTGGGTCAGGCCTGCCGGGGTGGACGTCTCGAGCGGAGTTGAGAGGAACGGCGTAAAGGACAGGACGCTTATAGAGGAGTTCATCGGGAGGGTTAGGAATGTGGTTCGGTAGCTTTGGGGGACAGTTCGTCCCCGAGACGCTCATGGAGCCCCTAAGAGAGCTAGAAAAGGCATACAACGAGCTTAAAAATGATGATGAGTTTAGAGAGGCCCTCGATTACTACCTCCGCCACTGGGCCGGCAGGCCGACGCCGCTCTACTACGCAAGGAGGCTGAGCGAGAAAATCGGTGGGGCCAGGATATACCTGAAGCGGGAAGATCTGCTCCACGGCGGCGCCCACAAGACCAACAACGCGATAGGACAGGCTCTCCTGGCCAAGTTTATGGGCAAAAGCCGGCTTATAGCCGAAACTGGGGCCGGTCAGCACGGTGTTGCGACGGCAATGGCAGGGGCCCTTCTGGGAATGAGCGTCGACGTGTACATGGGGGCAAAGGACGTGGAAAGGCAGTCCATGAACGTCTTCAGGATGAAGCTTCTGGGCGCGAGGGTTATTCCCGTCGAAAGCGGTTCAAGAACCCTAAAAGATGCCATAAACGAGGCACTGAGGGACTGGGTCGCAAGCTTCGAGCATTCCCACTACCTCATAGGCTCCGTCGTCGGACCGCATCCCTACCCGATAATCGTCAGGGACTTCCAGTCGGTTATCGGGAGGGAGGCCAGGGACCAGATTCTGGAGGCCGAAGGAACGCTGCCAGATGCCATAATGGCCTGTGTGGGGGGCGGAAGCAACGCCATGGGCATATTCTACCCCTTCGTCAATGACGATGTCAGGCTGATCGGCGTTGAGGCCGGAGGAAAGGGCCTCCACACCGGCCTTCACGCGGCATCCCTCAACGCTGGGGAGAGGGGAGTCTTCCATGGCATGCTGAGCTACTTCCTCCAGAACGAGGAGGGACAGATAGTCCCCGCCCACAGTGTATCCGCGGGCCTGGACTACCCAGGAGTTGGCCCGGAGCACGCCCACCTGAAGGAGGAGGGCAGGGCCGAGTACGTTACCGTGACTGATGATGAGGCACTGAAGGCCTTCCACGAGCTCTCCCGTACGGAAGGAATACTGCCGGCCCTTGAATCGGCCCATGCAGTTGCCTACGCCATGAAACTTGCCAGGGAGATGGAGAGGGACGAAATAATCATCGTTAACCTCTCGGGCAGGGGTGATAAAGACCTGGGAATAGTCATGAAGGTGAGCGGCGATGTTTGAGAGTGGCTCAATCATCCCCTACATCACCGCGGGAGACCCAAGCGTCAGGGCCACTCTTGGCTTCCTCGAAGCGGTTGCGGAATACTCGGGAGCCATAGAGCTTGGCGTTCCCTTCAGCGACCCCATGGCGGACGGAAGGACGATACAGGCCTCTCACGAGAGGGCGCTGAGGGGCGGCTTTAAGCTGGAGGAGCTGTTCCCGCTCGTAAAAGCCTTCCGGAGAAACTACGACACTCCCATTATCCTCATGACGTACTACAACCCCGTCTACAGAACAGGCGTGAAGGAGTTCCTGGGCTCGGCAAAAGCCAGCGGTGTCGACGGAATTCTTGTCGTTGACCTTCCTGTTAGCCACGCGGGAGAGCTCCTGGAGACCGCCAGGGAAGAGGGAATAAAGACGGTTTTCCTGGCGGCACCCAACACCCCCGATGAGAGGCTTAAGGAAATCTGCCGGGCCTCAACGGGCTTCGTCTACCTCATATCCCTGTACGGCACCACCGGGGCCAGGGAGGAAATCCCCAAAACCGCTTTTCAGCTCCTGAGAAGGGCCAGGCGGCTGTGCACCAGAAAGCTCGCGGTCGGCTTCGGAGTCTCCCGCAGGGAGCATGTGAAAAGGCTCCTTCAGAGTGGCGCGGACGGTGTGGTCGTGGGAAGTGCCCTGATAAGGCTGATAGAGGAACACGGGAAAAGAGCTGCTCCCCTCCTGAGGGAAAAGGTAAGGGAACTCTCAGGGCTCTAAAACCCTGTAGAGCCTGCGGTACGCCTCTTTTATTTCATTTTCACTGATTTGACCCAAAAGACCGTCAAGGTTGGGCATCTTCCCAAGTGCTCTGATGAACTCTTCTATTTCCTCACGCGAACGCTCCAGGACCTCCGCTATGAATTCCGGCGAGTCGTTGAGAACCGCCTTTCCGTACGTGGTTAAAAAACGATGTGAAGTCCCTCCAAAACGATCAAGATCCATCTCGGCAGAAATTTCAAGGTATTTGAGGCCTATGAGGTAGGGGACGCCAACAACGAGCCCGACAATCCTGTCGTGTTCTTCGGCGTCCATAACTTCTACCCTTCCACCCAGGGAGCGAAGAAAGCCTGCAACCCACTCCGCATCCCCTTCCCTGCCTCCCACGGGCACGACAATGAAGAGCTGGCCTTCAAAGCTTTTCACACCCTCTCCAAACATCGGGTGGACGCTGGCGACCCTCACCTCCGGGGGGAATTCCCCGTAAAGACCCACAATTTCCCTCTTGAATGTGGCTATGTCGAAGATTACAACGTCCCTGGGCCTCTTCGAGGCTATTGTTGAGAGTTCTTTCAGAGTCTCCGGGACGGCATCGAGCGAAGTGGCGATTACAATGACGTCGGCCCATTCGTAAAGCTCCCCGAGGCTCTCAAAGTCCATTTCCCTGTGGCGCGAGTAGAACTTCACCTCCCCCTTCAGACAACGCCCGAAGAGCCTGCCCATCCTCCCGTAGCCGACGATTCCAAAGCGCATTCAATCTCCTCCCTTATTATCCCGAGCCCTTTTTCCAGACGGCCCCCGCTGAGGGAAATCCTTATGAAGTCCTCGTAGGGGCCAAAAGCCGCTCCCGGAAAAACCGAGACCCCCCTCTGAAGGAGTCTCTCGGCGAACTCCAGACCGTCCCCCGGCACCCGGAGGAAGATGTAGAACGCGCCCTCCGGTTCCCTGAATTCAAGGCCGCACAGAATCCTTGAGGCAATCTCCGCCCTCCGCAGGTATTCCCCTCTAACCACCTGCACGAGCTCCTCCCTGAGCTCAAGGGCCTTCATACCCGCCCTCTGAACGAATGGCGGGACACAGGTTGCCGTGGACTCTATAAACCTCCTTATCCTCGCCGCTTCCTTCTTCTCAGCCAGGGCGTAGCCGAGGCGGAAGCCCGTCATGGAGTAGAGCTTTGAGAACCCCTTGACCGTTACCGTGTTCTCATACAGCTCCCTGACCGGAGTGAAGTCCACGAAAGATAAGTCAGCGTACACCTCGTCCGAGAGCACCTTCGTCCCGGACTCCTCCGCAACCTCAACGATTCCTTTCAGCTCGGAGCGCGATAGCACCCTTCCTGTCGGGTTGTTTGGGTAGTTTAGGATAAGTAAATCAGCCTTGAGTTCTTCTGGAGATGGTCGCCATCCATCCTCAAGATTGGTCTCAATAACCTCCACAGTCTTTCCAAACTGGTCGGCTATCAGGGAGTAAGCGTTCCAGTGTGGAGATATCACCGCAATCCTCTTCGCCGCCGCAATCTCCGCCGCTATCAGAATCTTCGCACCGGGCCCCACCACGACTTCCTCTGGAGAAACACCCTCCAGATCCGCTATTGCCTCCCTGAGCTCCTGAATCCCGGAAGTCGATGTGTAGCCCGTCTCCCCTCTTCTAAGCGATTTAATTGTCTCCTCTATGATCTCTTCTCTCACGGGTATGTCCGGCTGACCCACGTCGAGCCTTATCCTTGGGTTAATCTCGTTTATTCTGTTGAAGAATTCGTATACGTTGAACATCCCTGCTCACCTCAAGAATGGCTTCAAAAACGGGTCTGAACTCCCCGGCCCGTTCAAGGACTTCCATTTCCCGGGCAGGATCAGGGATTGGAACGTTGAGTCTGGCCTTTACTTCCCCTATGCGCAGTGCTACTTCCATCCTCTCATCCAGGAGGCGCAGTATCTCCCTATCTATCTCGTCTATCCTTGCCCTGAGCCGCTCTATTTCCGACATACCGTCAATCTTCGTCACCAATATTGGCGGGACATCACCATCACCGGCCTTAAATTGGACGGAGGATTTTAAGGTTTTGGACAGATTCACATGACCACCCCCTCCCACGCCTTTCTCCTCAGCAGGTGGTCGGCAAGAACAAATGCAACCACCGCCTCAACCACCGGGAGCGCTTTCGGCACTATGCAGGAGTCGAAGCGCCCCCTCAGCCTCAGCCCGGTCTCCTCCATCTTCGCGAGGTCAACTGTCCTCTGGGGCAGGTATATCGAGGGTGTGGGCTTGAACGCCGCCCTCACCACCAGAGGCATCCCAGTGGTTATTCCGCCGAGAACCCCGCCGTGGTTGTTGGTTTCCGTTAGGATTTTTCCGTTCCTTATCACAAAGGGGTCGTTGGCTTCGCTCCCCCTTTTCTCGGCAAACCCTAAGCCGAGCCCGAACTCAACGCCCTTGACGGCTGGAATCCTGAAGAGTGCCGAGGCAATGTCCGCCTCAATATCCTCGTCCCAGGGCCCGCCGAGGCCGGGAGGGACGTTAAGGGCAATCGCCTCAACCACCCCGCCAACGCTGTCTCCCTCGGCCCGAGCCCGCTCCATTTCTTCGACCATCATCTCAAAAGACTCCGCGTGAGGGCAGTACGGGTTTTCCGACGAGAATACCGCCTCCGGAGTTACCTCCGGGCACTCAACGCGGCCGATGCGCTTGATGTATGCCCTTAGATGTATTCCCTCCCTTTCAAGTAGCTTTTTGGCAAAGTACCCAGCTATCACGGCTCCCACCGTGAGCCTGCCCGAGAAGTGCCCCCCGCCGCGGTAGTCGTTGTAGCCGAAGTACTTTATTCCCGCAGGGTAGTCCGCGTGGCCAGGTCTCGGGGTGTGCCATATCTCCTCGTAGTACGAAGAATCGACGTCCCCATTCCAGACCATCACGGCCACCGGTGTTCCCGTCGTGAAGCCGTTGAAGACGCCGGAGAGTATTACCGGCTCGTCGTCCTCCCGCCTCTTCGTCGAGAACCTTGGAATGCCCTTCCTCCGCTGGAGCTCCCCCCTCAGCTCCTCAACGTTCACTTCAATTCCCGGCGGCAATCCCTCTATCAGGACCCCAACAGCCATTCCATGACTCTCCCCGAAGAGTGTAAAGCTCAGGAGCCTTCCCTTCATTCGAGCAACCCCCTCAAATCTGCAAAGAAGCCGGGATACGACTTTGCCACCACCTTCTCATTCCGGATTACAGTCTCGCCCCTTGCCCCAAGGCCCAGCACTGCCATGGCCATCACAACCCTGTGGTCGTTGAAGTCCTCAACCACGACGCCCCTCGGCCTTCCGCCCCAGACCTCAAGACCGTCCTCCAGCTCCCTGACCCTCAACCCCGCCCTCGAAAGGTTCAATGCCATCGCGTGTACCCGGTCACTTTCCTTGAACCTGAGCTGCTTCCCCCTTATGGTGCTCTTTCCATCCCCGTAGGCCGCCAGGACCGTCAGAACCGGGAAAAGGTCCGGGAAGTCTGAGCAGTCTATTTCAAAGCTTCTCAGCTCTCCTCGCTTAACTTCCACGTAGTCTTTCCCCACGCGGACTTCGGCACCAATTTCCCTGAGGATGTCCAGGATGACCCTATCCGCCTGGACATCGGTGGGGTCAAGGTTCTCCACCCGGACTCTGCCGTAAAGCGCCCCCGCAGCCAACAGAAAGGCCGCGCTTGAGTAATCCCCAGGGACGCGGAAGCGGCACCCCCTCACCCCCGGAAAAACCGTAACGCCTTCCTCCCTCTTGAATTCCACGCCAAAGGCCTCCATCGTCCGGAGGGTCATCTCTATGTAGGGCCTTGAGACGGCGCCTTCGAACCTCACTCTCATCCCCGTTTTAGAGGCGAGGATCAGGAGGGCGGTTACGAACTGGGAGGAGAGCGACGCATCAACGTTTACCTCGCCCCCAACGCTCCCGCCGGCTACTTCAACGGGGAGGGCCTCCCCTTTGACTTTAACTCCGAGTGACCTGAGTGCCTGGATGAGCGGACCCATGGGCCTCTCCCTGAGCCTTTTTCCTCCATCTATCACGCTCCTCCCTCGCGCAAGGGAAGCG
>JAGHBN010000158.1 GCA_021160985.1 Thermococcus sp. | reverse complement strand
CTTTCCTCTCGACCTGAAGGCGGAACTGGCAGGCCTTGCATATCTCCCCAGGTGTGGGCTGGCCGCATATCTTGCAACGGTTCAGCTCGCTCGTCTTCTTAGTGTAGGTCTTTGCTATGAGCGGGAACAGCTTGTCGTAGCTCCTCAGTATCTGATACTTAGTTCCTGGGTGCTCCTCCTCCATCTCGTTGAGCCAGTCACGGATTTCGGCGCGGAAGGCCTCGACCGCGTAGGGGCACTCGCTGAGGTCAACTTCAATGTTGTTGAGAACTGCGTATAGAACGATTTCCTTCTCGGGAATCTCGCGGAGGGGCTTTATCCTTGGAACCAGCTCAGGATGGATTTCCTCGTAGTAGGGGCCCGTCCTGCCGAGGCGCGCTATGTCCCCTCGGAGGATGTTCATGATGAACATCTGGACTTCGTCGTCGAGGTTGTGGCCCACCGCCAGCTTGTCAGCTTCCACGTCCTTTGCCGCGTAGTTGAGGAGCCAGCGTCTCCAGACGCCGCAGTAGGAGCACGCTCCGACGCGCTCGCCCTTTTCAAAGCTCCCCATAATCTCTACAGTCTCGTCGAGCGTGAATCCCACGTATTCCTTGAAGGAATAAATCCTGTGCTCTATTCCGAGCTTTTCCGCGTTCCTCCTAGCTATCTCCACGCTCGGGGGCCGGTAGCCGGCTATTCCCTCGTCTATCGTTACCGCAACCAGCTCGAAGGGGAACTTTTTCTGGAGCTTGGCAAGGAGGTGAAGAAGAACGACGCTGTCTTTTCCGCCGCTCACACCAACGGCTATCCTCTCGCCCTTCTCTATGAGGCGGTACTTCTTGACGGTCTCTTTGAATTTCTTCTCCACCATCTCGTTGAAGTGTTTTCTGCAGTAGTACCGCCCGGTATAGCGGGCATGATAGACTGCATCACTGCCACACTTTGAGCACTTCATTCTCTCACCTTCTCACCTGAAGGGGCAGGAGGGCTCTTAAAAAGGTTGGCTCTGGCGCTATCCTGCAAGGTTCCGTATTGCGGGGAAGAGGTTGAGCACCAGCAGGGAGAGGGCCACCCCTATCGTAAAGTACCTGACCGGTTTTGCGATGTTCTCCGGCAGGTAGGCTTTAACAACGTCGTCGAGCATCCGCCCGCCGTCCAGCGGGACTAGCGGGAAGAGGTTCATGAGGCCTATCCCGATGTTGAGCACGTATACCCAGTAGAACGTGAAGAACAGCGGCAGCACCAGCCATTCGGCTCCGACCTTTGAAACCACGTTCTGCGCGGGGTATACTCCTATGTAGCCTTTCTCCGGATTATCAGGGTGTGCACCGAGCTTCAGCTGGAGGTTTATCTCCTCCCCCTTCCGGAGCACCGTCAGTGTGATGACCTGGCCGGGCTTCGTCCCGTTCATGAAGGTTATGAACTGCTCCATGTCCTTGATCTGCTGGCCGTCCATTGCGATTATTACGTCCCCTTCCTGAAGGACCCCGTAGGCGGGGCCGTCCTCCAGCACGCCGGACACGAGGACTCCAGAGGGCTGAAGTAGGGGGGCTATGGCAAGGTTGAGGATTATAACCGCTATCAGGGCGGTGGTGATATTTGCCAGCGAACCGGCGCCGTAGACCCTGAGGCGCTTCTTCAGGCTGGCCCTCTCAAGCTCCTCCTCATCCGGTTCGACAAAGGCCCCAGGAATGACCGCCAGAAGAACGAGTCCCACAGACTTCAGGGGCAGGTTGTTGGCCCTTGCAACAACCCCGTGGCTCAGCTCGTGGACGATCATAACCACGGCAAGCCCCACAAGGCCGTACCAGAGGGGGATTGTCAGCCCTGGAATGACCAGCTGGACTCCCGCCTGCTTCCCGTGCGTTTGAATTGTGGCTATTGCGGTTTTGAACAGGGCGTAGAAAACGAAGCTCATGCCGATGAAGCCGAGGGCAACTCCAACATCGCCGTAAACCTTCCAGAACTTCCTTCCTCTCGCTGCAAGCCTGTCTATGAAGCTGAGTATCCTTTTTGTTCTCCACATTATTATAAACAGGTCAACGGCGACCCCTTCCTCTTTGACCTCTTCTCTCCTCCCGAAAGCTGCGTAAACGAGCACCCAGAAAGCCACAATTGCTGTTATGACAGTGATGAGCGTGCTAACCATTACCGACACCCCTTCGCTGAGTTAAATATCCTTCCTGCTTTATAAAGCTTAATCCCTCCTCAAATCCGGGCCGCAAAAAGGCAAAAATCCGGATTGGAAAACTGGAACGAAGCTGCGAACGTTTCTATGGCCCGCCAATGTAGGGGTGGGAGGGCATTGAGAGGGTTTCTTCTCTTTGGCTGCCCACCATTTCCGACAGGAAACGTATTAAAGGGGATTAACCAAAGCTAACCCGCGATGATGAGTGATGGGCGAACCGACCGGTGAGGAAGGAAAGGTGATCGCTGAGCAACCCTTTTAAGCGCCCACACTAACTTTTTTGGGATGATGAGTTCAGCCTTGTCCGAGCTGTGACGAGGGAGTGACGGACTGACCGTGTGCCCTGTTTTAAACTTAGCGGCTGCCTCCGGGATGGGCCACAGAGCGGTGGTCGTATGGAGGAAGTTTACAGGCCGATCTGGGTGAGCATAGTGGGAAACGTCTTTCTGGCTATTATCAAGTTAGTCGTTGGGTTCTTCTACTCGAGCATAGCTCTCATCTCGGACGGCGTCCACTCCCTCAGCGACGTCGTTACCAGCGTTGCTGGCTACTTCGGCCTAAAGGTTGCCTCAAAGCCCCCGGATAAAACCCACCCCTTCGGCCACTCCCGCTTCGAGCCTCTGGTTGCTTTCCTTATAGGTGAGGCACTTCTCATAGTGGCCTACGAGATTGGAAGGAACTCGCTGATGAGGCTTCTCCACGGAGAGACGATTGAAGTTAATGAGCTAATGCTCGGCGTCACCGTCCTTTCCATCCTCGCGAAGGAAGCGATGTTCCGCTACTCGGTCCACGTCGGCAGAAAGCTCAACAGCCAGATACTCATAGCGGACGCATACCACCACAGGAGCGACTCACTGAGCAGTATAGCGGTCCTAATCGGTCTCGGCCTCCAGAAGCTCGGCTTCCCGCACGGTGATTCCGTTGCGGGACTAATAGTTGCGTTCTTCCTCGTGAAGGTCTCCCTGGGCATAATACTCGAGAACGTGCGCTATCTCACCGGCCAGGCGCCGCCCTTTGAGGTCTGTGAGAAAATAAAGGGACGAGCCCTTGAAGTCCCGAACGTCCTCGGCGTCCACGACCTGAGGGCCCACTACGTTGGAAACAAGCTCCACGTCGAGCTCCACATAGAGGTTCCGCCCGAGCTGAGCCTCAAGGAGGCGCATGATGTAGGTGAGGAAGTGAAGAAGAGGATAGAGGAGATGCCAGAGGTCGAAAGAGCTTTTGTCCACGTGGACATAGAGGGGGTTACGGAGTAACGCAAGGTTTATTTACACACCCCCCAAACCAGTTTGGGGGGTACCGATGAAATGCATCGGGTTTTTTGACCAGCGACCGAGAAGGGATCCAAAAACCCTTTTTGGCAGGGAGAGGGAGATTTCAAGAATCGTTCGCGCTTTTGAGGCAAACAGTTGGGTTGCCCTTCTTGGCCCGAGGATGGCAGGAAAAACGAGTCTTGCCATTGCAAGTTCGCACTTGTTTTCAAAGGAAAACGGGTACAACGTTGTATTCGTGGATTTAAGGAATGCAACAACTTCACGTCAGGCTACGGAAAGGATACTCTCCCGTCTGCCGGAATCTGTACTCCAAAAGATCGCCAAGTATCTTTCGAATGTTACTTTGGGTGCGGGCGGTCTTTCCGGCTCGATCCACTTAAGACAGCATGCATCTGCCTCTCGTGCCCTTGAAGACGCTCTCTTTGAACTTGAGAAAACTATTTTGATACTCGATGAAATCCAGAACCTCGTTCAGGGGGTTGTGCCGTTTATGCGCGCCCTTGCAACGGCCTTTAATGAAAACGATGGCCTGCTTGTGGTTTTCACAGGCTCTTACGCTGGCGTTCTCAGGAAACTCTTTGAGACTTCCCCCAGCGATGAACCTTACGGAAGACCCCCACTACAAGTTACGGTTTCTCCATGGCCCGAGTTTACGGCGGTGGATTTCCTGAAAACGGGCTTGGAGGAGTGTGGGGTAGAATACACGGACAGTGAACTTGGAATGGTTCTGTGGAAGCTTGGGACTCTCCCCGGCTGGCTGAATCTCTACGGGCTTAGAAGATGCTTGGGAGATTCAGATGAAGAAGCCCTTAGCGCCGTTTTTTCCATGGGGATTAGAGATGCCCGCAGGGAGCTTGAGAACTTTCTCAAGGGCAGAACCCCAAAGGCTCGCATGGCCCTTAGAATGCTCTCTTATGGGGCAACGTGGGGAGAGTTGCTCCAGAAGACAGGAATGTCGAAGGAAACTTTGAGCAGGCTCTTGGATGCTCTTATGAATGAACTTTTCATAGTAGCGAAGGACGAAGTTGGGGTGTACCGCATATCGGATCCCCTGTATAGGTACGCCGCTGAACGGTTGTGATATTGGCTTTTTCTTTAGCCCTTCATAATTTCCCTCAAATCCCTCAAAAACTCTTCCAGGTGCTCCTTCCTGACGTGGGGCATCAAGACAATCCTGATGTAGCCGCGGTGGGCGCTTATGCCCCATCCCCTCCTCTTCAACTCCTCCTCGACCCGCTCAAGGTTCTCCGTGCCGAAGGAGACGATGTTGAGCACGGGCTCGCGTATGAGGTAAACGCCCGGAATCTTCTTCAGCTCGCCCGCGAACCACCGGCTCAGCTCCATAGCCTTTCTCACGATTTCCTTGTAGCCCTCGAAGCCGAGGTGCTTTATCATCGCCCAGACGGCCAAGGCGTTTGCGCCCGGCCTCGTTCCCGTTATCGTAGCCTGCCATATCCTTCCTCCGGCTAAGTAAGGGGCCAAAACGCTTATCGCGTCTATGTACTTCTTCTCCCTGAATATTATCCCGCCCGCAGGAATCGGGACCATCCCCATTTTGTGGGGGTCTATTGTTATGCTCTTAACTCCCTTGAGCCTGAAATCGAAGTCTGGGAGCTCGTAACCCAGCCCCTTGGCGAATGGAATTACGAAGCCTCCGAAGGCCGCATCCACGTGAAGGGGAAGCCCGTAGTCGAGAGCCACATCGCTGAGCGCAGGGATGTCGTCAACGACACCCAGACCTGTCGTCCCCGCTATTCCGACGATTCCAATCGTGTTGTCCGTAATCTTCTCCTCAACGTCCCTCACGTTGACGGTGTAGTCCTCGTTGAGCTCCGCCCAGACGAGCTTGACTCCCAGCATCTCGCCGGCCTTGATGAAGGAGAAGTGCGCGCTCTTTGGCAGAATCAGCTCTGGTTTTTCAACATCGGCTAAATTGCGGAAGGCCCTCACGGCCAGGATGTTCGCCTCGGTACCCCCGGAGACTATGTGTCCGTAGCCCCTTTCGAGGCCGAGAAGACTGGAAAGCATCTCGATGGCCTCTTCCTCAACTTTCCTGCTCCCCACGTGGAGCCCGGGGTCTCCGAGGTTTCTGTCTATGAACTCGGTGATTATCTTTATCGCAAAGGGGTGGGGGTAGGTGCACATGGAGCCGAGAATCCTTCCGGAGTCGAACGTTAAATCTTCGGCGGTTTTCCGCCTTAACTCACTCAGCACTTCCTCCTCGCCCGCTCCCCGCTCTGGAAACATACTCTCACCGGCGGGAGTTGGGGGGTGGGGATTTAAGCTTTTGCCCTTTTTAGGTAGGTCTTGAAGAAGGCAGGCGTGCTCAGTGCCGTGAGCATGGAAACCACGATGACGCTTGCGAAGAGCGTCTGGTCTATGAGCCCGGCGCTCAGTCCGAAGGTCAGTATGGCCAGTTCGAGGCTTCCCCTGCCACCCATACCAATTCCGACCGTTAGGGCGTCCTTCCAGTTGAGACCCGATATCCTGGCCCCAAGACCGCAGCCTATGAGCTTTCCGAGAACTGCGGAGGCATATAACAGGCCTATGAGAACTGGACTTATGCTAGACAGCGGTGGGTTGAACATAAGCCCCACGTAGATGAAGAAGAGGGGGATGAAGAACTCTGTGAGGACAACCTGCAGGTCTTCTATGAGCTCGTTGAGCTTTATCCTTGTTACAACGAGGGGGTCCTTTCTCTCACGGAGCCTGCTTATTGTGAGGCCTGCTAAGTACGCCCCTATTATCTGGTTCAGTCCGGCCCACTCCGCTATTATCGCCAGCGCAAAGGTGAGGATGAGCGTGAACGTGAAGAAGACGTTGAGGTTTCTCACTATTGAAAAGAACCAGCGGGAGCGCTTGAAGACGAACTCGGAAATCAGAAGCGTGGCCGCTATGAAACTGAAGATTTTCACGGTCAGCCATCCGAAAGAGAGGGGATCAAGGCTTCCGCTCGCCATGGCGGTTATAATACCGATGAGGTAGACGGCCATGATATCATCGGCGAAGGCCGCACCCATGAGTATTGAGGAGACCTCCCTTTTAACGCGTTCCTTGACGAGGACACCGCTCGTGACCTCGATGGCGGTGTTGCCAAGGGTTATGCCTACGAAGATTGCTGCAGTTAGGCCCTTGCCAAAGTAGTACACCGTGAGAAAGCCGAGCACGAAGGAGACGACTACTCCAAGAAACGCTACGAAGACGGATTTCTTGGTGTTCTGGGCTATTGCGGAGAAGTTGCTTGTAAGCCCCATGTAGAGCATCATCATTATGAGGCCGAACGTGGAGAGAACCTTCAGCTCCTCGGTGGGCTCTATGATTCCGAGGACGAAAGGTCCGAGAACGATGCCCGTGAGAACGTGGGCGATGATTGGATGGATTTCGACCTTTTCAAAGGCCCACTCTACGCTCTTGGCTATCACTAGGAGAATTGCGAGGGATGCTAAGAAGTCCATTTCAGTCCCCCCGGGCAATCAGGCTCAGGATTATCCATGCCCCCATCAAAATCAGTGCAAGAATCATGGCGAACGTGGCCGCACCTCTGCTTGTCCCGAAGACGATTGGTATGGGGCCTATCATTATCACTCCTCCGCCCTCAACCTCACCCTCTCCATGTGCCGCTAAAAGGAGTGTCCCGATGAAGATAAGGATGAACCCAACCAGTATGAGGCCCATCCCACCGAGGATTAAGGCGCTTCCCTTGTCCATACATTAAAAAGCCCGTCATTGATCTTTTAAAGTTTGACCCAAAGGGTTAAAATGCCTGTGGAGGGACTCGTTAACATGCTTGTCCTTGTAGATCTCGATGATACCCTCTGCAACACATGGGATGCTGGAAAAAGAACCATGCTCAGGCTTATCCCCATTCTTATCAGGCGGAGGAAGCTCAAAGCCTTCTTTTACATTGCGACCGCCCGATACAGGGAGCTGGAGCAGTCGAAGGAGCTTCACATGATGGACTTCGACAAGATACTTGAGAGGGTTCTGTCCAAGGTTTACAGCGACATATCTCCCGCCGATCTAGAGGAAATGGTGAACCTCGTTGATAGAATATTCTTCTCGGAACTCAGGCTCTTTCCGGATGCTGTTCCGTTTCTTGAGGGTGTTAAGTCCATGGGGGCGAAGCTCGTTCTGATAACTGATTCGTCATCCAAATGGCAGCGCAAAAAGCTTGAATACCTCGGTATAAGGAGCTACTTTGATGGGGTGATAATAAGCGGTGAAACCGGGCACAGCAAGCTCGAACCCCACAATTTCCGCCTTGCAAAGCGCATGTTCCCGGACGACGAAGTTTACGTCGTGGGAGATAGGGACGACACGGACATGGCGGGCGGAAAGGCCATAAACGCCACCACCATAATGGTGAGAAGGGGGTACTTCGGGGGCAGGCACAGCAGGCACGCCGACTACACCGTCGGCAGCCTGTTGGGGGCCCTGGAGGTGATAAGGCGTGAGCATCAAAAAAGAGCTTAAGAGAAAGGCCCTCCATGTAACCGGCCTCACAGTGCCTCTGGTTTACTGCCTCTTCGGGCGGGAGGCGGCCCTGAGTTTAACGGGCATTGCCTTCTTCCTCTTTGTGATTCTCGAGCCCTTTAGGATAATTGAGGAGTTCAGGGACAGCATAAAGCGCCGCCTCAGGATATACGTCGATGACGACGTCTTTGAGAGGATGGAGGTGCTGGAGAGGCAGATAGACGAGATCACGCGGGGCCATGAGCGCGAGAGGGTTGCGGCCCACATCTACTTTGCAGCGGCCTCATTCATCCTTGTCTACTTCTTCCCGGCAAACATTGCCGTTGGCGCCATAATGGTTGCAACCGTGGGGGATGCTCTGGCGGCCATCATAGGGAAGTCCATGGGAAGACACCGTTTTTCAAACGGGAAGAGCCTGGAAGGCAGTCTGGCGTATCTCCTCTCGGCGGTTCTCATCCTTGCCCCCCTCGTTGGGCTTGAGGGGGCTTTGGTAGGAGCGGCAGTTGGGACGATAGTTGAGTTCTACAACCTTCCCCCCGATGACAACTTCTCGAACCAGCTTGCTGTGGGCACCGTGCTCTACCTGGTCTCCTCGCTGTAGTGTCCGTGAGTTGCACTGAAGTCTATCGGCTTTTCAAGCCTCCAGAACCTGCAGAACGAGCAGATCTCACCACTTGCAGGCATGCCGCAGACTTTGCACTCCCTCAGCTCTGCCTCCTGAAGCTCGGCCTCGAAGAGGTGCTTCTTCTTCAGGAATCCCTTGACGAAGTTGATTTTCGTTCCGGGCCTCTTCTCCTCCATCTCGTTGAGTATTTCCTTGTACTCGATCGTCGTCGCCCCGACCGCGTGCGGGCACTCCTCCATCATGTACTCGATGCCGTTGGCTAAGGCGTAGGCGACTACCTCCCTCTCTGTGACCTCGTAGAGGGGCTTTACCTTCTTGACCAGCTTGCCGTTGAACGCGCTCGGCGTTACTGGCCCCTGCTTTGCCAGGTACTGCGTGTTCCAGTGCATCATGTTGGAGAATATGAAGCTCGCCTCGTCGTCGAGGTTGTGGCCGGTGGCAACTACATCAAAGCCGTTGTCGTAGGCGAACTTGTTGAAGATGTAGCGCTTTGTCAGCCCGCAGTAGGAGCAGGTCGGCCTTCTCGTCCTGACCTCGCCGATGCCCTTCCCGAATAGCTCTTTAACTCGGACGATGTGAAGAGGAACCCCTAAGGCCTCGCACTGCTTCTTTGCATACTCCTCGCTCTTCTCGCTGTACTCGCCGATTCCAAGGTTTATGTGGAGGCACTCGATGTCGTAGCCGAACTTTTTGAGGATGTGGGCGGTAACGGCCGAGTCCTTTCCACCGCTCACCACTACCAGAACCCTCTCGTCCGGTTTGAGCATCTTGTAGCGCTCTATCGTCCGCTTAACCTTTCTCTCGAAGTATTCGGTGAAGTGCTCCGGACAGAGGTACATCTTCGGGTAGTGGAGCTTGATGAACGCTGGCTTCTCGCAGAACTTGCATCTAATTGGCATTTTCTCTCACCCCTGTTGAAGTTTGAGGGAGTGTTTAATACACTTTCCTTCTTTCGTGCCTTGTCGGGGAATATTAAAACGTGGTTGCACTCCTGTTCTTTAGGCCTAACTCATTGGTGGTTAATCTCACTGCTGAGGGAGATATTACTATAACTTTTTGTTGATTTGTTTAATTTAAATGTCCGCCTCTATTCTAGGCATATAACTGATAACTTAAATTATGAATAACAAGGAGAAAAGCTTATATAGTATGCTGTATAATGTGCATCAATGAGATCGGAGGTGATACAATGGCGAAGTATGCGCTTTGGTATTTCATGCCTCGGGAGGGGAACTATGAGATGTTTAGTAAAAACGTATCAACTTCTAGACTACGTGATCTGGGGTTTGATTACTTGATAATACTCCATGCTCCGGGGGCAGATGGAGAATACGGGCAGGTGCCGATGAGCGGCTACACTTATGAAGCAGGTTATAACGACGGTAAGAATCTTGCACAATGGATTGAGAGGGTTGTAAGCCCGGGTCTCCCGTACCTAGTCGAGATCCCTGTGTTGGTTAAGGACGATAAGGAGCAGTGGAAAAAAATTCGAAGATTCACACTACACAGTAAAACCTCCAGTTAGGAGACTCAATTACTGGAGGGGCTGGGTTGATGGTGTTTACACAAATACTGGTGGGCTGGAGCGTGGGTTCTACTGGAATCTTGAATTCTCATGGCAGATTGTTAGAGGGGTTGTTTATGAGGAGGACATAGCCACGCTCTCCGACAAGATTAAGGGATGGGGTCAGCAGTTCATTTGGATACCGTATGCTCATGATAGACTGAATCTTGATAACACTGACATAAAATCATTGGCGGATTACTTTACATTTGTTTTTGTTCAGCCTCATTATTATCAGAGATGGAAGGAATATTACAATAGGACTTTGAAAGGATCTCCCAGTGATTATCCATATTTAAAGGACGGTATTGATGCACTAGTTAAGGTCTTGAATTGGGTATGGAGTATTCCCAATGGGTATATAGAAATGGAAGTTGACGGAAGTATTGACAAGTATCCGGGCCTGATAGACAGGGCATGTGATTACGTTGCCGCCCAAAAGAATTCCAAGGTCAAAGGTATATGGCCCCAAAGAGCGTATTACTACGGTGTTGACCTGGATAATGTCCGCGAGGTGAAGAGGCATTGCCCCGATTGGTGAACCCTAAAGTTGTATCCTTTTTCATTCTTTCCTTGCTCATTACCTTTCCCCTCGTCTCTTCAGCTGGAGATACTGGAGATATTGAGATTATCAATGTCTATTCCATTGGTGATAAAGCTGCGTTCCTCGTTATGAATACGAGCAACAATCACCTGATGGAGCTGGTTTATGAGAACGGGCGTTTTACGAGAGTGCGCCCTCTGAACTTCAGTCTGGAAAAGTACTCTCCAGTGCATTGGAATGGGGAGTACTGGCTCCTCCAGAAGGGATTGGGGCCAGTGGTTGGGCTTTACATCTACAATAGCACGCTCAAACACGTTAAGACTTTTGTGAACGGCACCATTTGCGCGTACAACGACCTCAGAATCTGGTGGGATGGGGAGGAGTACCTCTTAACCTTCCTGAAGAGCAGTCCAAACGACAATCCTGCCACAGGGGAGTGCTACTACCTCACGGACATGTACCTCCTCCCGAATGATAAGTTAATCCCCCTGAACGTCTCAGGAACCATGACTTGGATCCCACCCCTAAAAGAATGGTTCGCTACTGGGGTGGGTTGGTCCGAAGGTGACAAAATGGAAAAAATCGGCCTGATTAATGAAACTGATGGTGTGATGTTCTTGAATGTTACACTACAGGGATTGTACGGCAGTGAAATCGCATACAACGGCAGTATGGTTTGGCTCGTCTTGGTTTGGGCTGAGGGGAATCTCACTCACATTGAGGTTTACTGGCTGGGGAGAAACGTTGCCCGGAGAGTGTATCATGAGGATGCTAATGGGAGCAT
>JAGHBN010000115.1 GCA_021160985.1 Thermococcus sp. | reverse complement strand
GCCTCACCAAGTATTTCCCACAAATCCTTGGATGGGTCAATACTATGCCCGTCTACTGGAATTATCTTAGTTGTCGGAATCTCTGAAATCCCAACCTCTTGAAGGAGCTCTCTAATTTCCGGAACAGTCACAGCAACGTTCCTCTCATTAAAGAGGTGATAGAGTGCTATTAGCGTGTGTGTTTTACCGCCGCCAAACGTTGTGTCCAGAGCTAATATTGCAGGGGAGCCTTCTAGGCCACTAACGCGGGAGACCGCAAACTTGATGATGTCCTTCAGTTCTTGGGTGAAGTACGTCGCTCTAAAGAACTTTCTTGGGTCTGTGTACACGTCTGGAGCGTCTCCACTCAGGAAGTTTGAGAACTCGACTGCGAACAGGGATTCGTCAACAGCGCTTGGTCCCTTTTCTTTTAGCCTTTCGAGGTCGGGAGAGAAGCGGAGCTTTTCATTCTTTATCGCATATTTTAGTGAAAGTGAACTGACTCCCGTCATGGTCTAACCTCCATGTGAAATAAAACTATTAGCAAAATAAAGTTTTTGACTTGGTTTTTGTTATCTCCAAGACCATACTAGCTTAAAAACTAGCGTTAGGTCGTTCAAAGGGTGTTATTAAGCCTAAGCCCAACTCCAGTTATCCGTTGATAGCTTGGCCACTAAAAATGGTGTCTGCGAAAGATGTCGGTATTACAGAGTTTGGTTTACACCCATTCTGTAAGCGGTGGTCTTATTGTTATGAACCCATTTTCTTCAAGGGTTCTTAATAGTTCACTGAAGAGTGAGTCGAGGGACTTTTCAGTTGCATCCATAGGGAGCAAGAATGCCGGTAGAAATGACTTAGGTAATGTCCACACAGCTCCAATCAGTTTGAATTCAGGTTTTATTTGCACAAAGTATGCCCACCCTATTTTTGGCAAATCCTCGAGCGTAATTATCTGGTCCTTGAGATAGGCTGTTATGTATTCTTCTAAGTTTATTTCTCCTGTTTTATTATTTTTTGGTTTTGCGAGTGCCCCCAATTCCCTCGGGAATAGAGACTTCAGTAAGAGGTATTTGTTTTCGATTTCCAAGATTTCAGATCCGTCGAGTGGTCTCGAATTCTCTATGAGGAAGGAAATAAGGATTGTAATTATCTTTTCCTCAAGCTCTTTTACTTCATCATCTTTACTCTTTTCAATCTTATCCAGATTGACAATTATCTGTAATTCTTTACCTATTTCTCGTCCTTCCTTGTTTGTAATTGGGATTTTAACGTTCCTACCTTCCCTTTCCTCCGATAAATGGGCACATATTGCAATATGTTTCTCATCGAGTATTCTTATGAAAGGTCCTGTTAAGTGAACACCTTTTTCTTTTCCTTCTTTTATCATAAAACCTGAAGAGGTCAATGCTATTAGAAGGTCTCCAAACCATATTTTTCTGAAGCCTTTGAAGTGTTCCTTCTTGATTTCTTCGAATTCTTGCCTGATTTCCTCATTAAGATCTTGTCGTGCCATTAGTAAACTCCCCCATTTGTTCTTGCTTTCTCTTAACGAATTATTGTGACCGAGTTTAGAACCTGTTTCCTTATCAAAGTATTTTTTCAACACACATCATACTAGTTTTTACCTTTCCTTTTAATCCCATCTGATAGGGTCTAGATTTACACCAAATTCTTCGGTGTTAATTAAAGTCAGTTCACACCCCACTATCTATGACACAATGTTTATTGCACTTAAGGACGCGATTATCTTTGGTGGTTTGCATGGATTGTGAAATTGACGAGAAGGAGGTTGAGTTATTAATTTCCACCGCTGTTGACAAATACGTTGAGTATTACAAGAAGTCCAATATTGTTGTGGCACCTGATTTAAAAGATATCCATATTGAAACCATGGTAACTCCCCTCGACGTTGAAGATTCAATTGTTGCAACTCTCAAAAGAGAGTTCTCATGTTCGGTTTACCACTTACCATTAAGGATCCAGAGACGGTTGCCCATCTACCTAACCAAAGAACTCGAGATTCAGATAGGCATTGATCATTATGAGTATTGGGCTTGGAGCGCCGAAGTGTTCATCCATTTTGGGAGAGAACTAGGCATCCCTCACTCGGTTGCTGGCAACTTTTTCACGCCGTTTCATGGGGCATTAATGAGGCTGATACACACCCCAACGACTCGTGAGAAAGCTTTGCTTAATAGGATTATTCAAACCGTCGTTGATCACCATGTGCAGGAGTTTTTGATGGATAAACCATTCATAGTTGCTTCCGTGTCGTTTCTGGTTCTTGAGGCCATTCTCCGCGAGCTCTGCGTTAAATATGGGGCTTCAAGAGACTGGGCAGAAGACCAAAATCTGATAGCATTAGTTCAAAAGCTGAATAAATTCCTAAGGGAGAACTCAAACATCCCTGGCGAGTTTAAACGAGATTTACAAAACTTTATGAATCTTGTTGATGAGATCTGGGGTCCTAAAGTCAAGGAAGAGCTTGCGACTTACCCAAAGGCATTAGGACGGTTTGAGAGGAAGGAAAAGGATGGTTTATTAGGTTGGAGGGTTCTCGCGTATTGGAGAAACAATCTGTACCATGGAAAAGAAACATGGCTTCCAAAAGTGTATGGGGTTGTCTTGAACCTTATTTGTCTCCTTATGTGGCATCAGGTTCCATATGAACAGTACGAAGAGTTAGTTAAAGATTTAACTGAGAGAATACAGCATAATGAGTGGCTTAGAAGTATTGGCGATGAAACTGTGATGTTTGGTCATTTTTATCCTCCTGCTCATTTTCTGTGATGACTGTTTTTGTATTTTTGTTACATTGGTAAACTCTTAGCTACTGAATTCCCACTTCTCCTATTTCCGCTTAACAAAGCCATTCTTCCACAATAAACACCGACACGTAACATAAAATGAGTAGATCAGAGTTGATGAAGGTTCCGGTTTCCGTTAAACAGGGGTAGTTTCCGGTGAAGAGTTCGTCAGCTTTCAGCTTCATGATCAGAAAGAGGACATATTCTCATGTGCTTGGCTTTAGTTTCTGGTTCTCAGGAGCTTTCTTTAGGCCCACTACGTTTGATACCAAAAACTTAAATTCAAAATTTCTCAGATAATACCAAGAATACTTAACATAAGGCAAGAAAAAATGAACAAGATGGAAGTGCTGAGAGAGCTCATGAAGCTGGGGGAGGCATTCACCGTCAGGGAAGCCAGAGAAAAGCTGGGCATAGACGACAGACTCCTGAACTACTATCTGCATGAACTCACCAGGGAGGGGTTTCTAAGAAGGCTCGCGAGGGGCATCTATGGGATAACCCTCAATCCCAACCAGCCACCTGCCGTGGACGACTTCCTACTGGCATCGTTAATCGTGAAGCCATCTGCGATAGCATACTGGAGCGCCCTCAACTACTACGGACTCACCGAACAGATTCCGAGAACAACGTTCATCCAGACTCCTAAGAAGAGTGGGCGCTCCGGAGAGATAAGCATCGGCGGACGAAGATTCAGGGCCATAACGTTTAGGCCTCACAAGTTTTTTGGGCTGAACACCGTCAGAATAGGCGGGAGAGACGTCAGCATTACTGACCCTGAAAAGACGTTAATTGACTGCCTTGACAAGCCCCAGCACTGTGGAGGCATCATAGAGGTCATGAAGGCACTGAGAAACGGCACTTTTGATAGAGAAACTCTTTTGGAGTATGCGGGGCAAATGAGAAATGCGGCAGTTCTGAAGAGGCTCGGTTTCCTCAGCGAGAAGCTTGGGCTTGGTCTTGAGAGGGAGATAAGAATACCCAAGAAGAGTCTCAGGAGCTTTCCCCTACTGGACCCGACAATGCCTCCAGAAGGCCGTTTTGACCGCAGATGGGGCCTTAGAGTGAACGTTCCTGAGGACTACTGGGGTGAGCTGGAGTAGTAGGAATTAAACAATGAAGGCCCCCTCACTAGTGATGGGGCTTCACATAGTAAATGGAGTATCCAAGGACATATGTTGTCTCAAAAATTCAAAGGTTTTTATTAAGTTGTTTGTGGTTTTGAAACATAATATGTATGAACAAATCAGCGACTAAGGAGCCCATGTTACATCCTCCTTTCCTGCTGTCAATTAACCATTAACTTTTTTAAGGGTTAGTTGATAACTCTGAGCATGAAGCTCATAACTCAGTTCATTCTTTCGAGATATGGGGGGAGGGTAATCACAAGGGAAGAGCTGAGAGAAGTTTGCGAAAGATTTGGGGAGGACTTTGAATACATTGTGAACTACTACATAAGCAGAGGTTACCTCGTTAGGATCCTGCGTGGGGTTTATTATGTGAAAACTCTTGAAGAATACAAGTTCGGGAAAACTCCAGATCCAATGACTTTAATCGCAAAGGCCACGAATAAGTTAAAGCTGAAGTGGTACTTCGGCCTGTACACGGCCTTAAGGCTGAACGGGGCAACTTACGAGTACTACTCCCGGATTTTTCTGGTAACGCCGGTGATAACAAGGTCAGGACCTGTCACAATTCTCGGCGAGAGGATCCAGTTCGTCAAGCTGAAGGAATCTCTCCTGGGATTTGGAGTGGTCAAACGCGGAGAAATTCAGTATTCAGACTTGGAAAAAACCCTGCTGGACTTCATTTATTTAAAACGATACAACAAACGCCTTAATGCAGATGCCGTCGTAAGGGAATACATTGCAAAGGTCAGAAAAGAAAAGCTGATAGAATACTCTAAAGCATATCCAAAGTCAGTTCAAAAGGAGGTTGAAGCCATTGTTTCCAAGCGGTGAGTTCACGGGCTTCATAATCCAGAAGACCGGCATCGAAAAACCTCTACTTGTGAAAAGAGACGTCATCCTGCACGCAATATTACGGGGACTCTATGGGGAAGAGAGGTTCTACGGGCGGTATCTGTTCAAGGGTGGAACGTGCTTGGTCAAGTGTTACTTAGGCTACTACCGCTTCAGCGTTGACCTCGACTTCACGTTTCCGCTGAGGAGCAGGCTCTCCCGCTCGGGGAGGAGGAAGCTGATAAGCTCCGAGGTGAGGTGGCTCTCGGAAAAGCTCTCTTACACTGCCGAAGAGCTTGGCCTGGACTTCAGGCCTTTTGAGGGAAAGGCCTACAATCGAAACTTCGTTCACTTTGAGGGGAACGAGAACAGGAAGATAGTCTTTTTTCACCTGTTCATGCCAACGGGTGAAGTCGTGAAGATTGAGGTTAACTTTTTCGAGCCAGTGCTGTTTGAGGAAAGGGAGGTAAGTGCCAAGACGCTTCTTGAGGGGGTTAAACTTGAAAATGAAGAGAGGGCATACTTCTTCGAGGAGCTTGAACGGTATTCAACGCTTCCCGTCACGGCGTATTCCCCTGAGGAGATTCTGGCCGAAAAGATTAGGGCCATTTTAACCCGCAGGATTCAAAAGTTGAGGGATTTCTACGACGTTTTCATGCTCTACAGGGCTGGTTATGATTACTCGGACGTTATCGATGAAGCCCTTGAGAAGATACAGTTTAGTATGAGGTTCAGTCCGGAGAGAACCGCTGAAAACCTGCGGGTGAATCTGAAGTCCATTCGAGATGGCAGGTTTAACGTTGTCCCTGAGCTCATGGAAAATGAGCTTGAGCTGGTTCTCACAAGGCCACCTGAATCCGAGTTTCGGGAGTTCATGAAGGACTTTCTTGAGGTTCTAGGTGATATGGATCTTGATAAAATGCTGAGAAAATAAAAAGAGCTAAATAGACTCATTTCAGAAATCTAAGATTACCGAAAACTTTCTCATACGCATCCTGTAGCTCATCTACGGTATGGTGGGAGTAATGGAGCGCATTGATGTCATATCTAATGGAATGGCCCATTAGAAGCTTTTTGATTGTGGCGTTGCCGTTTCGTCTGTCCCATTCCTGCGCAAAGAATTTCCTCATGTGTTTGGGCCTGAGTTTCTGACCCCTTAACGGGCTTTTTCTCCTGAAGGGTCTTTGCATTTGCGGGACTGTCGCTAGGGGCTCTTGTAGCTTCAGCTTGTAGGTTTGGATGTATTCCTGCAGGAGTTCTTGGATTTCTTCCGTGAAAAATACTACCCGGCTTTGCTTTGTTTTTGTTTGAGAAGTGTTGAGATAAATCCTGCGGTTTTCTAAATCTATGTCTTTTAGGGGCACTCTTGCTAGTTCGCTGACTCTCATCCCCGTAACTGCCATCAGGAGCATTGCAGTAATAAACTGATCCTTCTTCCAGTCCTCAAAACGCCAACTGAGATGAAGAGAATCAACTAGTTGTACCAAGTTTTTGATGTCGTCAACCGTTACAATGGTCAGGTCTATGTCTATCTCCTGCGGCGCTTTTAAGGATTCCGCTAAGTCGATTCCTGCGATTCTAAAGAGCTTTTTAAGGTATGTGACGTTTTTGCGATAGTAGGATACTGAGTACTCCCGCCTAATGGTCGCAAGGTACTCCTTCAGATCTCTCATCGTAAAGATGTATTTTCCCTGCTGTTCTTTTGCCGCTTCCTTAAGGAACATGTTGATTAGATACTCAATGCTCCTTTTGTGTGCGTGGCTAACGCCCTTGGCTTCGAACTCAAGGAACAGCCTGTCAATGTCCTCCTCGGTGATTACGTAGTACTGGTTTGGATTCTGAACCTGGAGGAGCCTTCTGTAGTATTCTTGCTTACCACTACTGTGGAAAACGTGTCCAATTGCTGGAAATGCTGATTGGGGCATTTCTATGTCTTCTTCCAAAATAGGCTCTGTAAGGGCTTCATTTGGCAAATAAAGGTTTTTCCGCCTAGCTTTGGATCCCGCGACCCGGGTTCGAATCCCGGCGGGGCTACCATAGAAACTTTGCTTTCGCAAAGTTTCATCAAAGTTAGTAGTTCCTTCCTGAGGACCAAATCGTTGTGGATTTTTCTTATTAACTGGCCAGTTTTAAGTGTGAGAACTTTTCAAGTTGCTCCTTGGCAGGGGTTTAACTTTAAAATCGACGCCCTTTGGGCGTCTAGGGAAAGTAAACCCTTTGTTGAGGTTTGTTTAAACGTGTTCTCCTTGAGAAAACGAGCCTTCAGAGTGCAAAATCCCTGTATTATGACCCTCTCAGAGGGGAGCTACGTGCTTTTGGTGAAACTTTTGGAAAAGCTTCCCGTACTCTAAAACCCCCTGAACGCGGGATTTCACCCCCGCACCTTGTTCTTCCTTAAAACTCCGGGGGCTGAGGCTTCCACACCCCAAACTTTACTCCCAAAATTTTATCAAAGCTGGCATGCCATATTACAACAGCAATTTTCGAGGGGTTTGAAATCAAATCTGTGTGAATTTTAAGCAGTTTTCTTCCTGTTAGCGCCCCCAGGCGCCCTTCTTTGAGTAAAACACCTTCGAAAATCAATTGTTTGACTTCAAACCCTAACAAGGCCATCCCTCTATCATAGCATGCCATGCTATTCGCCTCTCTCGCAACAGTAAAGACTTTTTGGTCAAGCTTTGCACAAGCAAAGCTTGCTAAAACGCGAACTCCTCCACAGTGAACTCTTCCATGACCCTCTCGAAGTCGGTCTCCGGAGCGTAGGTGAATCCGCAGCGGGTGCACTTTAGGATACCGTTCTCCTCACTCAGCGGTGAGAAGCAGACGGGACAGCGGTACTCCTCGCGCTGGAGGGAATCGAATATCTCGTCCCTCATCACCACGAGGTTCAGCTCGGCCTCCCAGTCCTCGTGGAGCATCCCCCAGTAGGGCGTTTCGACAGGATAGTAGTCCTCGAGGATTAGGGCGTTTATGCCAATCCCCTTTATCCCGGGGGGAAGCTTCCCCGTGGGTTCTATCGAGACCACGTGCTGGTCGTAGAAGTCTATGTGCTCGGCCCTCACGGTGAGACCGCGGGAAAGCTTTGAGCGGAGGGGGATTAGCTGAAGAAAGAGATTTTCACGTTCAACGTCCCAGCTCGCGCTTATCGAGACACCGCCCTTCATGAAGAACTGGGTTATGTAGCGGTCGTCCCTATCTTCACCGGTCAGAGAAAAGCCTAACTTCGCCATGGCCCTACTAAGGAAATTGGGCCTGGGAAGCTTTCCGTAGTTTACCAGGTACTCGCCAATCCAGCCCGCGAGGGGCATGGAGTAGCCGATGAAAGCCTGCTTTTGAACCCTGAGGTACGCGATTGTAGGCACTAATTTGAACCCGCTCATCAAGCAAAGAGTTGGGGGTGAAAATATATATGGGTTTCGTTAGCCGAAGAATTCGTCGAGGCTTATTCCCTTCTTCTTTTTCTTCATCTTAGCCTTCTCACGCTTTACTTCCTTCTCAAGCCCCTTTGCCTTTCCGTTTCCGGTGTTAGACTTGCCGTTGAACTCGTCGAGGTAGCCGTTCTTGCCGTTGGACCTGCCGGTCCTCTCCTTTATCATCTTCTCGCAGACGTCAGCTGAAAAGCCCATCAGAGTCCTCTGTCTCTCCGGAAAGACGTTCTCGAAGAGCGACTTTATGTCCTTCTCGGTTATGCATATCCTCTGCCTCGTGTAGTCGAGCACGTTGTACCTCGTGACCAGCATTTTTGCCGTGGGCAGGTATTTCTCAATGGCACCCTTGCTGACGGTCAGGACGATCTTTCCACCGCACTTTGGACATTTCCCGGTCAGCGGCGGCCTTCTGTACTTCGTGTTGCACTTCACGCAGCGGAACTCTTGTCTCGTGAAGCTCCTCAGGTTGCCCCTCAGGTCCGGAACGAGGTGGGAGTTTATTATCGTCTCCGCCACGTGGTGCTCGTCAACGGCGCGGATACGCTCGGCCAGGGCCAGCTGGCGCTCGACCTTCTCGACCATATCGCCGAGCTGTTTGTACAGGCTCATCTTCGGGCCGAGACCGATGTCGTCGGTGTCGTGGGTGAACTTTATGCCCTCGTACATCTCGGGCTTGCCTAACCTGTCCTCGACGCGCTCGATGAACTTGATCTCCTTCGGGGATTTGAGCTCGTATGTGGCGCTGTAGAATTCAAGGGGATAGTAGCGGACGACGTCCATGTTGTGAACCTCGCTGTCGACCTCACGCGGGTCGAGCCTTGTGGTGACGACCAGCGGAGCGTCCATCTTGCCGCCGCGCTTTTCGGGTAAATAGTAACGAGAAAAGTTCAATAATGCATCCATGAGTAACATTACACTATCCTCATCCCCGTCGCAGTTCCTCCTCTTCGCGGCATGATAATACGGGTGCGCGTAGCCGACCAGGACGTCGGAGAAGCCTATTATCCTCCCTATGATTCCGGCGGATGTGTGGGGAGCAAGGCCGATTATGAGGTGGCCCACCAGGTCCTCCATTTTCTCCGCGTTGTAGAACCTCGAGAGGCCGTAGAACTTTTCGAGGAGGTCATCCACGAAACGAGCGACTCTGAGGAGATATCTGCCCGCCTCGTAGGGCAGTATGACGTCCTGAACGCGGAGCTCGAGTATCTGGTCGTCACGCTCCAGGGGTTTACCTTCAAAGTCGTGGGTGTAGCCGAGCTCGCGGAGCTTCTCAACGCTTGTGCCTATCTCCTTTGGCTTGAAGTGCGTTATCGGGGCGTCGGTGGCGTCGAAACGAATTGTACCGTCTTTAAAGACGTAGACGTCGTTCTTGGCCCTCAACAGGCCCTTCTCCAGGGGCTCGGCCATCTTGTAGCCGGAGGTCATACCCTGGACGCCCTTAAGCCTGTCGATGCCGTAGACCTTGACGTTCTCCATCGCCTGCCTCAGCAGTTCAGAGGGCTTTATCGTCCTCCTCGCATAGGGCTTGAGCTCGACGCTGCACTTGGGGCAGCGGAAGTCGAAGTTCTCCGCCTCAGCCCGGGTGTAGTCAGTGCCGCACTTGGGACAGTTCCACAGGAGTTCCTTCCGGGTTCCACAGACCGGGCAGAGGTGCTCCGGACCGGTGTGGCCGCATTCAGGGCACTTAAAGAACGCTATTTCCACGCTCGCAACCTTTCCCTCTTCGGCGGCCTTTTTGATGTCCCTGCTGGAGCCCCCAGCGAGGCCTATCGGGAAGAGAACCTGCACCGGCGGCTTCATCTTCCTCTCCTTGGCCTTCTCGGGCCTGCCCATTCTCGCGCCGATCCAGCTTATTCCCCTGTCGCGGAGCTTTATCCGGCTGTTCTCGTTGATGATGTCTATTACCGTGAAGAAGGGCTTCGCCCTGAACTCCCACTCAAGGTTACCGAGCGGGATCAACAGCGCGGCGCTCCAGGGGTACTCGATCACTATGACTTTTTTCTTCTTTTCCACCCTTTCCAGTCTGTGCGGAAGGCCGAGGAGTTCAAGGTAGCGCTTTATCCTAGGCTCGTCCTCCAGAACGACTTTCCTCGCGAGCTTTATCTTCCTGAACTCGTCCCACTCGATTTGAGCGCTAAGAAGGGCCCTCTGAAGTTCCTCCACTCCTTCTGGAGTGAGCGTGTTCCAGTAGAGGGTGTAGTATGGATGGAAGGGAACGTCGAGAACCTTGGAGAGGTGTATGGCCACCTCGACGCTCGGCCTGACACGGAGAGGGTCTTTCAGGAGCTTTTCGAGAAAGTCAGGCTCGACTTCAATGTACTCGGCCGCCTCCTCGATAGCCCCGCGCGGGTTGTCGGAGAACGGCTTAAGCTCCACCTCATAGAGTTCCGCTATGGCCTTCACAAGCTCCTGAACCCACCATTCCTCAGCGTAATTGGCGGGCAAAAGCGTCTGGTTGTTCTCGACGAAGTCGCCGAAGTTCACCAGGGCATCTCCAACGTAGAGTATCTCCGCGAGCTTGTCCCTGACCTTCAGGGCCGTCTCGTAATCGTCCACGCGAACAACACTCCCGTCCTTGAGCTTTACTATCGGGCCCTCCACCGTGGTGGCGGGGGTCACGATACAGCCCTTGCCCGGCCTTTCCGTCTTCATCTGCGTCCCGATCGCTATGAACTCATCTAGAATGAGCATGGTGGCGGGATTAACGCTCCACGTGGCGAAACCGCTGACGCGGGAGCGGCCGTATCTGAGCCTGAAGCCGCCGTTGGCAGAGGGTTCCGCGAAAAGGGGCCTGCCTCCGATTATCTCCTTCGTATACTTCTTGCTGGGGGCTATGTTGGCCCTGAACTTCTCATAGAGCTCGTAGTAGAAGCCCTTCTCGACCTTTTCGGCAACTTTCACCTCAGCACCAGAATCTTCAGCCTTTGATTCATAAGATTTGGGTTCTTCCGCCGTCTTTCCTTTCTCCTTTGCCTCTACAAACTCCTTTATCCAGTCCCAGCCATCAACGCCCATTTTGTCTATGTACTTGACGAGCTTCTTCGCCTTCTGGAGGACACCTTCGGCCAAAACGAGAATCGCTCCACCACGGAGATGGTTGGTCTCGACGCCGGGGACGTCGCGGTGGGAGACCTCGACCTTATCCGTTTCTTCACCCGTTATCTCGATGGGGATGTTCCTCATGGCGAGCCTTACTTCATCGGCCTCAGGATGGTACTGCAGGCGCGTGACGGCGCGGTGGTAGAGGTCTATCTCCTCAACCATTCTCTCTATGTGCTTCTCACTCGGTTTGAAGCGGTCGAGACCGAGCTTCTTCCTCACGTAGTCGCCGACGAGGACGCTCAATGCCTGAGCAGTTCCACCAGAGCTCCTGATGGGGCCGGCGTAGTAGAGGGCGAGGTATTCGCTGTTATCGGCCCACTCGTTGCGCTTGATTTTAACGTCAGCGATACCTTCCAGGGGAGCAGAGACTATACCCTCGGTGAGAATCGCCAGAGCCGTCCTAACCGCCTGTTCAGCGTACTTCTCCTTGCTCCCCAGGTCGCCGAACTTGCCCTCTATGATTTCATCCACAACCTTGAGTGCGGCGAGTTCTTTACCGTACTCCCTCACGAGCTTCCTGATCCTCTCGGCCACGCCCTTCGGGCCGACGAGACTCTCGACACGGCCGGCCATGTCGGTAGCCTGGGGCACCTCAACCTCCAGGCTCGGATCCTTCCCCCGCTCGCGGGCCTTTCTCGCCACCTCGTAGGCCCGGTCTATCTCGCGCTGGAGAGATTCAAAGTAAGCCTTCATCTCGGGTGAATACAGCTCCTCCCCCATTCAAACCCCCTCGCAGAACTGGTCGAACCTTACAACAGCCCTCAGACGGGCCGTTTCAACGTCTATTATTGGGACGCGGGCCGGCGTCGGCACGATGTTCACCATCTTCTGGAACTCGGTCTGGGCCTGCCAGGTGCCCGTGTTTATCAGGAAAACGCCGTTGTATATCTTGTACTCCATAACGTGAACGTGACCTGCCTGGAAGAGGTCGGGAACGGACTCTATGACGAGGGTATCCTCGGGATCGGGAGCAATTGGAACCTTCTCCCCAAATGTGGGTGCAAGGTGCCTCAGCTTGAGCAGGTCAACCATCGCCTCGGCGGGCCTGTGGTGGCTCCGGTTCGGGATGAAGCTGACGACGTCCTCTATGCTGCGCCCGTGGGCAACGAGGAAGTCGCGTCCGTGAAGCCTCACGACGGCGGGATTGCTTATCATGACTGCGTTCTTGAGCTTTTTGAGGGGTCTGGCGTACTCATCGTAGAACCCCGGCTGGGGGAGTGCCGTTCTAGCAGCATCGTGGTTGCCCGGGCCGATGAACATCGTTATGTGTTCGGGCACGTTGCGGAGGAGGTTGGCCAGGGCCTCGTACTGGTCAAAGATGTCGGGAATCTCCAGCTCGTTGTACTGGCCCGGGTAGATACCAATGCCATCGACGACGTCGCCGGCGATTATCATGTACTTTATCCTGCTCACGAGCTCCTCTTCCTTTTTGTTATTTACATCGCCGTTGAGCCACTCGAGGAAACGTTCAAAGGCCTTCTCACAGAACTTGTTGCTCCCCACGTGGATGTCGCTGAGCAGGATGGCGTAAACCTTCTCTTCCAGTGGAGGCTTCTCGCGCTTGAACTTTGGGACGTCTGGAAGGAAAATCTTGTCGGCGAAGAATATGTTCCTGCCGGAGTAGCGGCCACGGAAAGCTACGACCGAATCGGGCATTATCTGGAAGAACTTCTTGCTTTCCTCGTTGTTTCTGTTGACGAATACTTTTATAGTGCCTGTTCCGTCCTCTATCTCGAACATGTAGCCCTTCTTCGTCTCCCGCTTGCTGTTCACCAGACCAAGTATTGCAACGTCCTCATCTGTCTGAACGTATGAGAGCTTTGCGATGTCGATTATGCCCCCGACCTCAGGGTTTTCACGGATTATTCTCTTCATCTTCCTGAGCCTGCTCTTGAAGTACTTTGAGTAGACCTGGACAATTATCTCGCCTTCTTTCCCGGCAGCATTCTTTGCCTTAGGAACCTCGAACTTCACATTCTTTACATCAAAAACAACGTCCCAGTCATCCTTAATATCCCTGGCACGGTAGCTGAAGCCTTCCTTCGGTTTTATCACCAAATCCGAATAGACTGAGTAGCTCTTCTCTTCCACTGGAACTTCCTCTTCAACGTACGCGATCGGAACACCATAATCCCCATAGACTATCTTTGGCTTTACGCCGTTTCCATTCCCATAATATTCCCCAGAATCAGCATATCCGCTAGAATCCCCGTTAGAAACGTCCAGCGGCCGAGTTTGAGTCTCCCCATCAGCAAATGAGCCCTCATCAACTGGTTCGAGCCCCCCACCATCACCCGGGTCAGAGGTTTCCACTTCTCCAGTGGAAATAAAACTCCCCCCCTCAAAAGACATGGCCTCTTCTTCCCCAATTTCATTATCAGAAGATTCTTCGGCCCCCGATAGCAGGGGTTCTCCAGTGGAAATATAACCCCCAACTTTCGATGATTCAAAAGCGCTTTCAACGCTTTCTTCAAGCACAACTTGAGAGTTAGAAGATTTTTCACCAATTTGAGGCTCCAAATCACCCGTAACCTCTGAAGAAGCGATGTCAAGTTCATCTTCAGTTCCAGTTTCCGGTGCCGAAATGGTGGAATCTTCAAGTGGAAGTTTCACCCGAAGGCCGAGGCTCGAGAGGAAATCCTCTGCCAACTTCGAGTCTATGACGAAGGTCCCCCGAGATTTTGCAAACTTTATCAGCTGGCCCAGGTTGAAGCCCTCACCGTAGTACTGGTTCAAAAGATAAAAAGCGGATGGAGTAATCAAGTAATTGTTCTTCATCAGCTCTTCCACGAGGCCCATCACACCAGCCTCCTCTGGCTGGAGAGACTAACCGTTAGCAGGTGCTGGAGCTGCGGATCTTGGCGATAGATGTTCTTAACTTTATACGGGGTTACATTCAGGCGTATCTCCTTCGTTCTCCCATAGCGGCCCTTGCTGACAACCTTGGCGTTGATGATGCCGAGCATGTCGAGCTCGTTGATCAGATCGCTGATACGGCGCTGCGTGAGGGGCTCGATGTCAACCTGCTCCTCACAGAGAAGCTTGTAGACAGCGTAGACGTCGCCAGTGTTGGCAGGAAGCTCCCCGTTCTCATCGAGAAGCACTATGGCATAGAGGAGTATCTTCGAGTGGAGCGGCAGCGTCTTTATAACCTCCTCCATAGTGTCCTGCTCGATTTTTTCCTGTGCACTCCAGACATGCCTCTCCGTCACCTTGCTGGCACCCTCGCGCTCGGCTATCTCACCCGCAACGCGGAGGAGATCCAGAGCCCTCCTTGCATCACCATGCTCCCTTGCCGCCAGAGCAGCACAGAGGGGGACCACAGCATCGTCGAGGACACCTTCATTGAAAGCAACAACAGCACGCTGCATGAGAATGTCCCTGAGCTGGTTGGCGTCGTAAGGCGGGAAGACAACCTCCTCTTCACTCAGACTCGAGAGGACGCGGGCATCGAGATACTCCTTGAACTTGAGGTCGTTGGAGATTCCTATTATGCTGACCTTGGCCCTGTGGAGCTCAGTGTTTATCCTTGTGAGGGAGTACAGTATGTCGTCGCCACTCTTCTTCACCAGCTTGTCTATCTCGTCGAGAACTATGATGACAAAGCGCTCCTTGGCATCTATAATCTCCTTCAGCTTTGAATAAACCTCATCTGTGGGCCATCCAACAAGGGGAACCTCGAACCCACTCTCGTCCCTGAAGTAGTTAACTATCTGGGCCAGGACACGGTACTGAGTGTCGACTATCTCACAGTTTATGTAGATGACCTCAACGGGAACTTGGTACTTCTCGGAAATCCTCTTAAGCTCCTCGGTAACGAACTTGACGGTGACGGTCTTACCAGTTCCAGTCTTACCATAAACGAAGACATTTGAAGGCGTCTCACCCCTCAAGACCGGAACCAGTATGTGGGCCAGGTTCTCTATCTGGGCACGTCTGTGCGGTAGCTCCTTTGGCGTATAGCTGTGTCTGAGCACTTCCTTGTTCTTGAATATCTTCTTAGCATGAAGATATTTCTCAAATATGGAACCAAGGTAATCATCGTCCATCGATCCACACCTCCAGTGGAAACATTGCTCTCCGCTTGGATATTTGGGCAAATATCATCGTATTTTTAAGATATTTAATTCAATCTGCAGCATTACTTTATCGAAATGACCACCAATTTAGTAGTGTTATTGTATGAACGTGAATGCTTCCAGAGGAAGCATGAGATACAGAGGAAGCGTAGATTTTAGAGGGAAGGAGTTTATATGCCTTGTTGAACAGGAAGATGTAAAAGAAAAGAACGGCCCTGGTGCCCCCATTCAGAGCTCTCCAAACAACTGGCAGGGATTCCAGTAGAAACGATGGTCCAGGACATGTGGCAGAAAGGACTTGCTACACAAGAAAAGTGTAAAATGTTGACCACGATCACCGCCCAGCGACGGCCCCATAGACCCGCACTTTCGAGACGAAATCATTACCCAACGGCAGAGACCGCCGAGTTTTCAAAACCTGCGCTTTATCCGGCCACACGGCCTCATGGGAGTTCTGTAAAGAATGTTCTGCAGGCATTTGTGGGATCCGGGGTCCATGCCACTTTCAGCATACCCCTAGTCCCACCCATTTTGCCCACCTCCACTCCAGCCACGAAGATACTACGATTAAAAGATAACACAGTTCAGAGCCACAGGTGTTTCCAGTGGAAGGGGGAAAACCAAAGAAATGAAAAATATTTCAAGTAAAATATTCCACTGGAAGTATCTCTCAGGCCGAATTCAGATCGCATTTCCCATCCGCTCCATGAACACTCAAGTTTTGTTTCAAGTGGAAGTCCAAACCCAAGGCATAATTTCCATTGAAAGAAAAATGTACATATATATACGTAATATAG
>JAGHBN010000092.1 GCA_021160985.1 Thermococcus sp. | reverse complement strand
GGGAACGCCAGTGATTCCGGTGTACTGATACATCGCCTCGAACAGTTTCCGGTTTTCTTCGTTGCCTACGATCTCATAGTACGTGAGACTGTCGTTTCCGTAAACCTTTGGAATCTCTTCCCTCATGTGGTGGCAGTGCGGGCAGGTTTTCATCCCGTACATGTAGAAGTGGATCTTGTCCGGGTCGATACTGGCCCCTAGGGCGGGACTCAAAAGGGACGTTGCGATTAGGACACCGAGCAACATTGCGATTTTTTTCATATTCTCCACCGGTTTTAGTGCTCCAGGGGAGTTATAAAGTTTAGCCGCGGAAAGCTTAAATCCAGATAGCACCATACTTGTTGGGGGTTTAAACTATGCAGGAGTGGTATCGCTCGAGGGCTCTTTACGAGGCCGTTCTTAAGATTGTGGAGTCGGGCAATTATGAAGAGGCCGTCAGGATGGCGGAAGGCATACCCGATGAGGGTATCAAGGCCAAGGCGTTTTCAACGATAGCTATAGAGGTGGCCAAGAGAGGTGGGGACTACCAGAGGTTCCTGGAGAGGACCGTTGAAGCTGCCCTTGACATCGATAACTTTGAGGAGTCAACAAAAGCTTTGATGAGCCTTGCCTTTGAGTTCCTGAACATGGATAAGATTGAGGACGCCAGGAAGATTTCAATGTTTATCAAGGATGTTCCCAACAGGTCCAAAGTTGAAGCCGAGATCGCACTCAAACTGGCCAAAAAAGGGAAAGTTGCTGAGGCCATGGAGATTATAAACGGGATTCTGGATGAAGACGTGAAGACATGGGCAATGTCTAGACTTGCAAGCCAGCTTTGAATAATTTTCTTAAATCTGAGTATTCTGATATTTTCTGCGGCAGTTTTTTACAAAAAGGCATCCATAAGGCTTTTTTAGCCTCCTTCGTCTTCCGCTTGGGTGAGAAAAATGAACGGTGGAGAGATAATTGGGCTCATTGGGATGCTGTTGCTTGTTGGGTCGTGGATACCTCAAACAGTGGAGACTATAAGGAAGAGGCACTGTCCTCTGAACTTGGAGTTTATAATAATCTACGTGGTGGCGGCGAGTCTGCTAACCATATACTCATACATCATAGGGGACTGGATATTCTTTACCCTGAACTTTCTGTCGGCCTTCCAGAGCGGGATAAACTTGTTTGTCAAACTTCGCTACCACTGATCTATTTTCTCTCGTACAGGCCGACGAGTTCTCCCCACTGAATGACGTGGCCTTCCATGGCCCTCTCCAGTTCTTTTCTCGCTGCTCCCGGCTCGAGGTCGAGGTTTGTATCGAGGGCGTAGACTTTGAAGTGATAGTGGTGCACTCCGTGTCCGCGCGGGGGACAGGGCCCTCCATATCCAATCCTTCCGAAGTCGTTCTTACCCTGAACCATGCGGATGGGAGATTCAATGATCCCTTGGTTGGGGACTCCCTTCGGTATTTCTCCAAGGGGTGGGATGTTCCAGGCCATCCAGTGGGTGAACGTTCCAGCAGGTGCGTCGGGGTCGTCCATGATAATCACGAGGCTTTTTACCCTTTGGTCGATGTGACCGATAAAGATCGGGGGGTTCACGTTTTCCCCGTCACACGTGAACTCGACGGGTATGAAATCTCCGTTATGGAATACGGAACCAACTTCCAGTTCCATTTTTTCACCTCCCTCGGGGGTTTCCGAGGATATACAACCTCCCATAATCAACCCAAATATCAAAATCACTGCTACCGCGATTTCCTTCATGGGAATAATTACGTTTTCTAACGTAAAAACATTTCGCCGTTAGATTTTATTAGGGCAAAGTGCTACTGGTAATTGGTGATTGCCGTGGAGCTTGCCGGGAAAGTTGCCCTCGTCACCGTTGGTGGGAGGGGAATAGGAAGGGTGATAGCGCTTGCCCTCGCTAAGAAGGGAGCAAACGTTGCGATAACCTACGCCCACAGCAGGGAAAAAGCTGAAGAGACGGCCCGGCTCTGCCGCTCATATGGGGTCGATGCGATCGCTCTGACCTCCTCCCCGCCTTGAAGGGCGAGGCTTTCAAAAGAAAAATGCAACCGCGAAGAGGTCAGGAAGATGGTTGAGGAAGTCGTCAACCACTTCGGGAGGATAGACATCCTCGTGAACAACGCCGGAATCCTTGGGAAGGCCCTGAAGCCGATGGAGGTCACCGATGACGACTGGGACGCTGTTCTCAGCATCAACCTCAAGGGGGCCTTCATAGTCACCCAGGAGGTTCTCAGATATATGAAAAGGCTCAGATATATGAAAAGGGAAAAATAGTTAACATAGCCTCCATAGCCGGCAAAGACGGCGGAACGGTCGACCCCCAGTACGCGGCCTCAAAGGGCGGCCTTATAGCCCTCACATTCAACCTCGCCAGGCACCTGGCCCCGGACATCCTCGTCAACGCAGTTGCTCCCGGGCCGGTTGATACGGAGCTGATAACCCCAGAAATAAAGGATGGGCTCCGCTTGCTCTCGCTGACCGGGGAGATAGCCAGGCCCGAGGAGATAGCCCACGCTGTGGTGTTCCTCCTCGAAAACGACCACATAACGGGAGAGGTCATAGACGTAAACGGCGGCAGGCTGATGGATTGATTTTTAACCTCTTCCCCTATTTCTTTTTGATGCCCCATGAAGGTGCTCTGGGAGAGGGAAATCCCAGCTGAAAAAATCGTCGTCTCGCCGCGGCCTGTCTGGAAGTGCCGTGCCTGTCCGATGTACGGGAAGAGACCGAGTTGCCCTCCCTACGCCCCTGACTGGCGGGAAGCGAGGGAATGGGTGCGGCACTTCAAAAAAGCCCTCCTCGTTAAGTTTGAAATCGACATGGACTGCTTTGAGAGAGAGAAACGGGAAGTCATCCTATATCTGCTCAAGCGCGAGGCCGAGCTGTTCAGGGCGGGAAAGATGTATGCACTCGCCCTCTTTCCTGGGAGTTGTAATCTCTGTGACGACTGTCCCTTCGAGAAGGGCGAGCCGTGCAGGATGCCTGCAAAGGTCAGGCCGAGCATAGACGCCATCGGCATTGAAATTGCAAGGATCGTAAAAATCGACTTCTCCGAAAGCGTTTTGTACGGGATGGTGCTAATTGAATGAGGTGGTGAGGTGATGGGGGTGGATCGTTCTTCTCTGGTCAAGTGGGTAATCTCGCTCCTCATGACACTCGCCTATGCTTGTGGGGCTGCTATCTTCTACTATCTGCCCGCGAAGGGCGAACCTACCCTTGACGTGGAGTTCTGGCAGTTGTTGCTCCACTTCCTGGTTCTCAGCTTCCTCTTCTGGATAGTCCTGATCCCGGAGAGAGATTCGAGCAAAGCTCCCGACGTGCTCATGCTTACGGTTTTAACGGTTCCCGCCGGAGTGTTGGCTGCACTTTTCTTCCTCTTCGCTGTCAACTCATTCGGGATTTATGAGACCTACGGCCTCGGCTACACCCTGATGGCGCTGGTGCCGTTTCTGATCGCCCACAAGGCAGTCAGGGGCCGGATCTCAGTGGCCCCATTTGTTTTGGCACTGGTCTATGGAATCACAGCATACATGTGGGGGAGTGTGTTATGGTGAAGCTCGCCTACATAACGCTCCTCGGCCGCTCGCCCTGGGCCCTCGTGAACACCTACTACAAGCTGCTGGCCATGGGAAAGAGGGTGGACAGGATATACATATTCACGGAGGAGCGCTATCGCGGCAACCTTCCCAGGGTTGTTGAGGCGTTAAGGGCAATCTCCGAGGCCTACAACATCGACCCTCCGATGGAGACTGAAATCGTCCCGGACTACGGTTTTTTTGTCGCGGACAGGAAGTTTAAGGAGCTGTTCTCCCGGCTGGAGCGGGAGGGATATACGCTTGGCCTCGACATAACCTCGGGGAGGAAGGCCCTCGTTGCCGCTGCGATAGTCCAGATAAGGCACTTCCCAGTGGCGTTCATAGTTTACATGGGACTTCTTGACATGGACTTTCCGGACAGACCCTACATGATGATTCCAACCCATATGCAGCCGATAAAGAACTTCCTGGGTGGTGAGGGTGGAAAGGCCTAGCGAGATTATAGAGAAGCCCGAACTGCAGGTGCTCTTAAACGTCCTGGGGGAAGCTGGAGACATCAGGGTGAGCTATCCGCTCTACGGGCTGTTCCTGCTGAGGGCGAAGCCCGTGGAAACCGGATACCGCATTGCGGTCACCGTGGACAGGCGGAAGTTCAACGAACACGTCCCGGAATACCTCTCCCACGAGCTGCCCACCTGGACGGACTTCTACGAATGCTTCATATCGGCCGGCATTTTGAGGTATGCAAACCTCGATGAGTTTGTCCAGAACCTGGAGCTGTACGAGAGGCTCAAGAAGGGGGTGGCCTTCGCCCCGGACACGAACCTCTTCTACCACAGGTTCATTTCCTCTTTCAGGCCCCTCGATAAGTACCGGATAGTGGTCGCTGAGGGGGTGAAAAAGGAGATCGAGGATGCAATGAACTACAAGTACCGCCGCAGGGAGCTGGAGGAAATCCAGCGCGAGGTGAAAAACGGGAGCCTCCTGCGGGAGTTCAGCAACAGGCGGAAGAAGAAGAGCAGAAAGGCCGCGTACATCGCCCTCAAGGAGTTCGAACGGCTGAAGGACCGGATAATCATAGCCAAGAGCGTCAATGAGCCGGCCCACAACAACGATGAGGTAATAGTCAAGTCCCTCAAGCGCTACGACAACATGACGCCCACCCTGCTGGTCTTCCTCACCGCGGACATAGCGATAACCGACGTGGCCGAGATGGAAGGGCTGGAGTACTTCCTCTTCGAGTACCCCCGCGGGGAGATTGGGCGTCACACCGTCACGGCCTACCAGCTCAGGACGCTCCTCTTCAACCTCGCGGCGGTCTTCGGCGTCATGGAGGTGAACGGGATAACGATCTTTGGAGAGTTCGGCGGGAAACAGGGGCTAAACGAACTGAAGCTGGTATTTCCGGCAAGAGGCAGGCTTTACAACGAGTTTGAATTCCACCTGAAGCTGTCCAGAAAGCTGATGGAGATAATGGGGGATTAGGCCTTCACTTTGAATTTCACGAAGAGCGCCGTTACTTCGAGCATGAAGATGAATAATGCCAATATCACTGAGAGGACCTGATGCACGGGCATGAGCACAGTCGATATTGAGACGCCGAGCGCGACCAGTTCTTCTCCCTCCTTACTCTCCCCACCGTACCGGTACTCGAGGGCAAAGGTGAGCCAGGTCAGCCCGACGATGACTAACCTGGGAATCGTTAGCTCCATCATCAAAGCACAGAACCCGAAAATGAGAAACGGGAGGGCATAGAATAGCCTCCTCATTCACCCCACCTGGAGCCCGCCTGATGAGACCTCTGTGCCGTTGCACAGGATGGTGAAGATGTAGTACCCCGGAGCCCTAACGAGGACCCTGAGTTCCAGCTCACTGTTTCTCATTATCGTCGAGCCGTTAACCTCGTTGAGCCTCTCCGCATCCCACATGCCTTCAACCCTTAACACTTTCTGGGGTTTCACCACCAGATAGGACGTTGTGTTGGCTTCGCCGCGGTCTCTTTGGGCCGTCTCGATGGAAACGGGAATTTTTTCAGCATAGGGAACATAGACAGCCCCTTCAAGCGGTTTGCCGTTGATTGTGACGCTGAAGTTCTCTGGGACGAAGGGCGGGACGAGCTTCAACGCCGAAATCGTTATGCTGGCGTTGACTTCTCTCCCAACTACTTTGACTTCAAATGCGTATAAGGTGACATTAATTTCCTCGAGGAGTCTCTGGGCATCTTCAAAAACTGACTCGGGCGCCGTCAGCAGGCCGGAGAAGGTGCCGGTTATCTCAGTACTTTTAACGTGACTTGTGATGGATGAAGCATTCTCTGGTGTTTCTGAGCTGGATTTGGTCAGCGTTGCGTCTGAAGGTGAGGTACATCCACTAACAAGGGTCCCGAGAAGAACCAGCACGAGAATTAGGGCGTTGAGTCTGTGCATACTATCACCGAAAGTATTAAAGGATTAAGGCTTAAAAGTTTTATGGAAAAACGAGATAGGGCAGGAATCAGCTCAGCATGCCCTCCAGCTTCTCCACGAACTCCATGCTCCTTCTGAGGTCGGCGAAGTACTCCTTCGCCTTCTCGACGTGCTCCTTCTCCACCCTTCCGCCCTTTGCCAGGACGCTCGCCGGGGCGAGGAGCTGGACGGCGTAGCGCAGGCTGGTCTTCTCGCCGAGTTCCGAGAGGTACTCCACGGCCTCTTCGCTTATCTCTGTCTTTTCCTCCTTCGCGCGAATCTTGACTATCTCCCTGATCTCCTCCTTCTTGTAGGGCTCGGTGTTGATTATGAGCAGCCTGTCGAGCATGTCGATGGGTATCCCGTGCGGGGCTTCGAGGTCGGTGCCCCGTATCTTCGTCCTTCCGCGGTTCGTCGCGAGGATGAGAATCGGTGCGAGCTCGCTCTCCATCGCCCTCGCGAGGAATGAGAACGCCTCGATGTCGAGCATGTGAACCTCATCTATGAAGAGGACGCCAGGTACAAGGGATGCCTTTCCTTCCTCGATCCACTTCTTGACGGTCTCGTCAACGCGCTGCCTCACCTCGTCGCTTATCTCCGCTCCAGTGCTGAAGAGCAGGCCGAAGATGTTTCCGCGGGCGTTGGCAACGTCGAGGTCGTGGAGGGTTACAGTGTAGGTGAACTCCTTTATCTTGAGCACCGGCCCGCTCGGCAGGTTAACCCTGCGCTTGAAGAACAGCCCCTCTTCCTCCTTCGTGGTTCCCATCTTTGAAATCCTGCCGGTTTCGGCATCGATCTGTATGACGTCGCCCTCCTCAACGCCCATCTCCATGAGCTGGTAGGCTATCTCTCTGCCTGCCCTAACAGTCTTCTCGTCGTCCTTGGTGCGGAGGGTTATAACGACGCTTTCGGGAATCTCCACGTAGGGGTTGAACGGGTGCCTGGTGCGGTTTATCTTTATCTCCTTTACCTCGCCCTCGTAAACTTTCCTCTCCTCGCTGATTCTAACACCTATGGCTCTCCTCAGGGCCTCCTTTAGGAACTCGGTCTTCTTGACCTCGGCTGAATAAATCTCACTGCCCGCTATCTGGACGAAGGGAACGTCCTCACCGAGTTCCCTCGCTATGCCCATGGCTATCGCCGTCTTACCGCTCCCCGTCGGACCTACGAGGAGGATTCCCTTTCCGGCAAGCTTGCCGCGCTTGATGAGTTCAACCGCTATCCCCGCCGCTTCCCTCGCCTTGACCTGCCCGACCATGCCGTCGGCGATGAACCTAGCCTTTCCGTTCTCATCGAGACCGAGCCCCCTGATGTGGGAGTGGATGCCAACCCTCTCGAAGCTCCTCGGTGCGGTCACCTCCTCTATAACCGGCATGACCCCACCCCCTTAATCTTTCCGAAGGTTACTAAAAACGAAGGGGGTTTAAAAATTTGACGGAGGCTCAGGCCGTCGATCCCGGGCATCAATTACCCCAAAGGCCAATGTCATCATCGCCGGTGGGAGTTTGCTTCCCTGCTTAAAAACTCACGTGAACTTAACGGCAAAGTACAGTGAGGCCGTGCCAATTATTATGCTCACTGCAAGGATAAATGAGCCGATGGTTCTTACGAGGTATGCCCCCTCTTGAAATGCTAACCAGCCCAAGATAAGGCCAGC
>JAGHBN010000130.1 GCA_021160985.1 Thermococcus sp. | reverse complement strand
TTCCTACCCTCTATAACGAGCGAGGGCGAGGTGTAAGAGAAGGACTTCTCTATCCTGTCCGCGAGCTTTGACAGCCTGATTATCTCGTCCCTCAGAACGTTCCAGTCCTTGTAGGCCGCAGCAGTTCTCCACAGGATTCCCCAGTCGCCGAGGTCTATGCTGAGGCCGAGTATGCGGAGCCTCTCCCTCTCGCTCTGGTCGCGTATCTTCCTCGATATTTTCACGTGCCTCTGTGCCCCTATCGGCTTCGGTATCAGAACGGCGTAATCACCGGGTATTGTCAGGGTAGTGCTCAACTTCGGCAAAACGTTGTGCTTCTTGACCTGAACGAGGATTTCGTCCCCCTCGCTGACGTCCGGTGCCTCTTCCCTGCTCAGAGTCCCTATTGCGCTTCCAATGTCAACGTAAACGTACTTTTCATCCTTCTGGACGACGATACCTTTGTAGATGGCGTGGAGCTGGTAGGGCAGCTTCCTGAAGAAAACGTCCATGAGCTCCTCCTCGAGGACCTTCTTAGCCCTCTCAACCTCCGTTCCAACGAGGATGACGCCCTGCCTGTCTTTCTTATCGTAAATGTCGACATCAAACTCGTCGTAGGTCTTCTCAAAGTTGAAGCGTTCCGCGATTTTGTTGCTCGGCTGGGCGATCTTAAAGCCCCTGTCGAGGAACAGCTTCGTCAGTGCGGTGCTGTAGATGCCCCTAATCCGAACTGAAACTTCTGTGTCTGTAGACACCTTCACCACCCCTCATTTTCTTTTCCACCACTCCAATGAGAGTAAGGCCTTCAAGGATTTCACCGGCGTTCTGGACGCCGCTCACCTTCTCCACGTTTCTCGCCTCGACCCATAGCAGCCCCCGGGAGTGCCAGGCCATCAGGGCCTCCTCGACCTTGTGAACATCTCCAGGGTGAGTGTAAAGCCTGAAGAGGAACCTCTTCATAACCCTTAGCTCCGCCTCAAGCTCCTCCACCTTCGACAGCTTGTCCATTATACCAGAGGGTACCTTTTTCTTATTTTCGGCGCCCAAAACCAGGTCAAGCCCCTCAACCTCACTCCCGAGTTCACCCAGCGATTTCCTCACGGCGTAATCATACACCCTGTGGAACTGCACAAGCCTTTCCAGAGAGCCCTTCAGCTTAAGTTTTGCCTCGTAGTCGCCCTCACGCACCAAATGGGAGAGCAACTCCTCAAGCCGGAACTTCATCTGATACTCATTCCGGTAAAGCTCCCGGACAAGATCCTCGGTTCTACCGCCTATGGAAGCGAGCTCACGGTAGAGAGAGGTCGCTATCTCAAGCTTCTCCCTGGATATAGCATACAGGTTCTTGACCCTCTCAAAAAGCGTCTCCCTATCAACCTCCTCATATATGCCGGGAAAACCGCGCTCAAAATCAGCGTGAAGCTTTTCGAGGCGAGAGATTTTGGCCTTAATTTCATCAACGTTCATTCCCGCACCTCCTAAAAATTCTGGCCTTTCCCCCTACTTTTACTTTTCGATGAGAACCTGTTAAACATTTCCGCTTACCCAAAAGCTTTTTTTAAAACCGTTAGAGACTTACTTCGGTGGTTTAATGACCCTCTACGACCGCTTCGGCAGGCCCGTGACAAACCTCAGGATTTCGCTCACCCAGGAATGCAACTTCCGCTGCTTCTTCTGCCACCGCGAGGGACAGCGTTTTCTGGCCGCGAACGAGATGACGCCGGAGGAGATTGAGAGACTCGTGAGAATAGCTTCCCGCTTTGGAATAAGGAAGGTCAAGCTAACCGGCGGTGAGCCGACCGTCAGGGAGGACATCCTTGAAATCGTCCAAAGGATAAAGCCCTACGTAATTGACCTGAGCATGACAACCAACGGAAGCCGCTTGAACGAGCTCGCAAAGCCCCTCGCAAAAGCAGGCCTCGACAGGGTGAACGTCTCGCTCCACAGCCTCAAGCCGGACGTTTACCGCAGGATTACCGGCGTTGACATGCTTGAAACCGTTCTGGAGGGCATAGAGGAGGCCGTGAAGTATCTCAGCCCCGTCAAGCTCAACATGACGGTCATGAGGGGCCTCAACGACGGCGAGATATGGGACATGGTCGAGTTTGCCGCAAAGACCGGGGCGATACTCCAGCTAATCGAGCTCGAAGCGCCGAGGGAGATGACCGAGACCAAGTTCTTTAAGAAGTACTTCTATCCGCTCAAGCCCGTCGAGCAGGAGCTCGAAAAGCGCGCCGTTGAGATCCGCGAAAGGCGCATGCACAGGCGGAGGAAGTACTTCGTGCCCACCAAGCACGGCACTGCCGAGGTTGAGGTCGTGAGGGCGATGCACAACACGGTCTTCTGCGCCAACTGCACCCGCCTGAGGGTCACTTCCGACGGCAAGTTCAAGACGTGCCTGCTGAGGAAGGACGACCTTATAGACTTCCTAACAGCGATGAGAAACGGTGCAACTGATGAAGAAATCGCGGAGATACTCCATCAGGCCGTCCTGATGAGAGAGCCTTACTGGAAATAGTTTAATATCACAACGCCCTACAGAAGATTGTGGGTGAGTGAGATCGACGCCGCAACCTTTGTGGAAGGGCTCGTGCTGGCGGGCGCCTCCGGATACATCCTTATCAGGGTTATTCTTCTCCATCGCCATGGGAAGCTCTACAAGACGGAATACTCCACCGAACTGTCGGTTATATTTGGCCTCTTTGCGCTCGCAGGTGTCACACTCATGGTCGCCGCAGCGACTGAAGGCGTACCTCCAAGGGCCCCGGAAATCATTGCGCTGACCGCATTCACCACCATTTCAGCCCTCTCACTGAGGGAGCTTCTCAGAGGAAGTCCCAGTGCCATCTCGCCAGGGAAAGCAGGAATAAAGGAGTCCAACGTTTTTCTCGTGGAGAACGAAGACGAAGCGGAGCTCATAATGAAAGTTCTCCACATGACGGGCGCTCCGGTGATGGCCGTCAGCAGACACCCGTACGAGGAGTGGATCTCGAAGTTCGGCTTCGCCCCAAAGGTGTTCCTGTGGCTCAGCAACGTCCAAGCCCCCAACGCGGTGAGTCCCGGCAGCCCCTACATCCTCAGGGAGGAAGCCGTGAAGTTCATGCGCGAGAACCCGGGGGGAGTTGTTTACATAGACGGGATCGAGTACATGATGTTCTACTCCGACTTCAGCACCATAGTAAAGCTCCTCTTCATGCTCAGGGACTACGCCCTCACAACCGGAACGTACATGGTCGTGCTGGCTTCTCCCGACACCCTGGAGCCCACGAAGTTCAACATCCTCTCAAGGGAATTCAGGAGGCCGGATTTCGAAGAGATAGAGAACATACTATCAGATAAAGCATTTTTCGGAGCAATCAGGAAAGAAGACCTCGAAAGACTCCTCAAAAGCAGCCCAGGTACGCAGAAGAGGTCCGAGGGTACAGGCAATAGCGGTGACAAAGACCGGGAGTGAATCCGGAGAGCAGTAATGGAGTGCCGGCACTCCCATGCAAATCAGCTGAAAACGATAGAAAGACATTTAAGTCATCTTGGAGAAAACCCAACTTGGTTTGGATATATTGCAGTGTGGTGGAATAATGTACCAGAACATACCTGGAGCTCTGGCGGGAGCCGTTCTTACAATAGTTGGGTTACACCTTATTTGGATGGCATTCAATTATTACAAAGGCCTTGAAGAACCCAGGAAGAGCCTGGCCCGGAGATTCCTAGTCTCTGCTTTCCTCTTCACCATGGGGGCGCTCGCGACTACAATTGATTCTCTGATCGAAGCCCGGATATGGTTTATCATGGCTATTTTTTATGTTGCTTCCTACATGATTTTGGTAGTGTCGGTTGGGTTTCACCTAAAGACCCTGCAATCCCGGCAGGCAAAGCCAAGCCAGTCCCGCGAAAAGGTGCCAATATTGCCGATATCCGGGGCATACGCCTTCAGAAAGCCGGCAAGTCCCAAAGGGCTGGCATACCTCTCGAGGTTCTCCAGTGGGCTTCTCGTCGTGAGCAGGACAAAGAAGGAGCTGTGGGTGAAAGAACACCAGATGGAGCCCGATGGATTTATATGGCTGAGCGGGGTGGAGGGAGAAAACGCAATTGGCCCCACAAAGCTCCACGTGCTTCAAGGCACCATTCTCAGGTTTTTAAAGGAAAGAGGGAAAAAGGCCGTTGTTTATTTTGAAGGAATCGAATATTTAACAATTTACAATGACTTTTCCACGGTTGCAAAGTTCCTTTTTTTGATAAAGGACCACGTGATTTCCAACAACTCAGTGCTCATCCTGTACCTTCCCCCCGGTATTCTGGACAAGGCCCAGGAAAGCATACTCCTAAAAGAGTTTAAAGAGAAGAGGGAAGAGGAACTCATCAGGGAAGTTTCCCAGAAAATGGTCGTGGCACTGACCGAGGGAGGAAACCATGCCGGCAGTAAGGGTGCCGAGGGAGAAAGCGGAGCCAGTGAAGAGGAAGCTGAAAAAGCTTAACCTGTACGACGGGAGGAGGAGGCCGAAGAGGGAGGATGAGTTCGTCCTGCTTCCCGTGGTTGATGACGAGAGGGTTTATTCCCTCGGCTACGAGGTCCTACCCGTTGAGCTTCCCCTCAGGCCGGAGAGGCAGATTTACAAGAACCTCGAGAGCGTTTTGGCGGAGAGGCTGAGCGAGGAGGAGCTGAAGCACCTCAGGCGCTACGACGTTATAGGCGACATCGCCGTTATTCAAATTCCGCCCGAGCTGGAGCACCGCGTTGACGACATCGTCTGGGGCCTGAGAAAGGTGCACCCGTTTTTGAAGGTCGTCGCAAAGAAGGGCTTCCACGAGGGGGCCTTCAGGATAAGGGACTACTCGATAATATGGGGCGAGAAAAGGCTCGAAACTGTCCACAGGGAGAACGGCGTTGAGATTAAGGTTGATTTAAGCAAAGCATTCTTCAACCCGAGGATGAAGGGCGAGCGGTACAGATTGACCCAGCTCGTCCGCGACGGTGAGAGGATTCTGATTCCCTTTGCGGGCGTCCTGCCCTACGCCCTTGTCATAGCGCGCTACAGGAAGGTAAAGATAACGGCCGTCGAGCTGAACAGGGAGGCCTACGAGCTCGGCCTTGAGAACATAGAGCGCAACAGGAAAAGGCTGAAGGGTGAGATAGAGTTCATTCATGGCGATGCCTTCAAAGTCCTGCCGGAGCTTCCGAGCTACGACAGGGTTATAAGCCCGACGCCAAGGGGCGTTGACGCGTTGACTTTGACGCTCTCAAAGGCCGAGCGCTGGTTACACTACTACGACTTCGTTCACGAGAACGAGATTGAAGCATTCAGGCGGAGGATAATCGAGGAGTGCCAAAAGCTCGGAAGGGAGTGCTCGGTAAGGGTGAAGAAGGTGAGCGACTTTAAGCCGCACGTTTTCAAGGTCTGCGCGGATGTGGAGCTGGGGTAAAGGCTTATTAACTTCTGCCTGAGTTATTTAAAGTGATGGAGAACGAAAAAACTTAAACGCATCATGAGTTGCCTGCAGAGCCACTCTAACGAGCTGAGGCAGTTAGGTGTTAAACGGCTCTGGCTCTTCGGTTCTTACGTGAGGGGCGATGCGAGAGAGGACAGCGACCTCGACGTCCTTGTGGAGTTTGAGGAAGGCAAGAAGACCTTCGATAACTACATGGAGCTCAAGTTCTTCCTCGAAGACCTGCTCGGGGTAGAGGTTGATTTGATAACAGTCGAGGCCCCCAAGCCGAGGGTCCGGAAGTACGTATGGCGCGAGGCGGTGAGCGTTGAGGGACTATAGACTCTACATCGAGGACATCTTAGAAGCCATAGAGAAAATCGAGGAGTACACCGAGGGAATGGCGCTGGAAGAGTTCAGGACAAACAAAATGGTCGTAGATGCCGTCGTGAGAAACCTCGAGATAATCGGAGAAGCGTGCAGGGCAATCCCCTTCCGAAATCCGAGAGAAACACCCTGAGATAGAGTGGCGCAAGATAATCGGACTGAGAAACATACTAATCCACCACTACTTCGGGATTGACGTCGAACTAATCTGGGACCTTATCCAAAACAAGCTCCCTGAACTTAAGAGAAGATAGAAAGGCTAGCTGAAAGTCTACAAACTCCATAACCCAACCAAAAACCTCCACAGCGGGACGCACTTCACCGTTTTCTCCCCAAACCTCTCCTCGCAGGAACACCAGCCCGTAACTATTGTGCCCTCCTTCAGGCCAAAGACGTCCATAGCCTCCAGAAGGCCCTCAACTTCCCTCTCCCAGCTCTCATCGATGTTCCATGTTACCTGAATGGCACGTGTTACCTTAAGCCCCCCCTTAACGATGAAATCAACCTCCCCTTTTCCGCGATAATAATAGACCTCGCGAAAGCGCTGGCGGAGGTGCCTCGCGACGGCGTTTTCGGCGAGCCTTCCAATGTTCTCTGTAAAGCGTATCCCCACGACGTTCGCTATCCCAGTGTCAATCGCGTACATCTTTTTCGGGTAGCGCATTGCATCCTTGACCTTCGGCGAGAGAACTGGAACGCGAAAGCTCAGGTAAGCCTCATCCATAGCGTCAAGAACGTTATCCACGAAGTTTGGCGAAACTTTCCTCCCCAGTATTCCGGCCAGCTCGTTCCTAAGCCGCGAGGCACTCACCAGCGAGGAAAACCTGCTCAGTGCCAGCTCGGCAACGATTTCAACGGCCCTTGCATCGCGGAAGCCGTGTCTGTAGGCGATGTCCCTCAGGACTATACCGTCAAAAAGCTCCCTCAGGAGCTCAAGCTTGAGGACCTCGTCCTCCGTGAGGACGACCTGGGGAAAACCACCGAACTCAAGGTACTCCCTCGTGAGAGCCTCAACCCTTCTCTTCTTTCCCAAGAGGGCTTTCATATCTCTGGAAATGCCCTTGAAAGTCAGGAACTCGGGGAAGCTCAGTGGATAAACCTCCACCGGAAGAACCCTGCCTGTCAGGAGCGTTGAGAGCTCGGAGCGAAGGAGTGAGGAAGTCGAGTCCGTAACCATAACCCTCGCCTCGCCGAGGTCGAGAACCTTCCTGACCCACTTTTCCCAGCCCGGAACGTTCTGAACCTCGTCGAGAACAACGAGAGGATTCTCACCGTCGTAGACGTATGTCCTGTAGGCCGAAAACACATCCTCAAGGAACTCCGGTGAGAGATACGGGGAAAAGCGCGGGTCTTCGAGATTCACGTAGAGCGTTCCCTCGGGAGGATGGCCGTTTTTAACGGCCCTTCTCAGAAAGAGCCCGGCAAGCGTTGTTTTTCCAGCCCTCCGTGTTCCAATAAGAGCAACCGCCCCGGAGGATAGCTTCCTCTCGATTTCCAAGAGGTACCCTTCCCTGGGTATTGCATCCCACTTCCTCCCGCCCCAGAGGTTGTAGGGCGCTAAAATCTCAATTATCTCCTCCCGGCTGAGCATGTATGGCACCCAGAGGATATTAAACTTTGGAACTTTTATATTTTATGGAATACAAAAATCCTAAGAAACTATACTACAAAGAATACAAAATTCACAAAAAACTAAAACTCACTTCTTCCCGAGGAACTCGAGTAGAGACGCCTGCTTGCCCTTCTTCTCGTCCTTCCCCTTCTTCGGCTTGCCGACTGACTCTATCTCCCTCTCGGCCTCCTCAAGCTCCTCCTCGCTAGGTTCCTCTTCCACTTCCCCGGGCTTTTCCTCCTCTTCCCTCTCCTCCTGACCCTTCTCGGGGACCTTTTCCGCCTCAATCCTGACGCGCTCCTCGAGCTCTCCGCGCTCCTTCATCTTCTTCTCGATGTTCATGCTCTTGCCCCATATGCTCTTGGCCTTCTCAGAGTCGCCCGCTAAAAACTCAACCTCCTTGAGGTCGAGGTCGAGGAAGACCGTGAAGTGGGCCGCCAAATCAGGGTTGCTCTCGAAGATTACCCGGAGGTAGTGGAGAGTTTCGAGGGCCTCGAGCCTGGCCATGTGCATCTCCTTCATGACCTTCTTGACTATCGAGTCCCTGAGCGTTCTCTCTGTCTTGCTCTCGGTGAGGAGCTTGATCGTCTTCGGCGGGTAAATCCTCACGAAGCCCTTCTTCTTGACGCCCGCAACTGCAACTCCAGCGGTCATCATGTCGGTGGCGTACTTCCAGAGCGAGTAGTTGCCGGTCCTCTGGGCCCTGGCGAGGTAGATGTCGGCCCTGCTGATCGCCTCGTATGCCCTCGCTATGTCCTCGGGCTTGTAATAGACGTAGGGAACGTTCTCGTCAATCCAGAGGAGGAGTTCGTTCGGGAACATGTCAACGCCGAGTGTAGCCAATTTCGCCTTCTTCGCGTTGTCCGTTGCGAAGACCTGTGCAAGGGCCTGGAAGACGCTCTTCTCGACGTCGCGGTAGGCCAGGATGTACTTGGCGTCTTCGATCCCGCCCGTGACGACCGTCTGGAGGTCGTTTACCGCCGCTCTCAAATCGCCGTTCGAGTGCTTGGCTATCTCCTGGAGGATTTCCTTCGGCACTGTGACGCCCTCAGCCTTGAGGATCCTTATCAGGGCCCGCATTATGTCCCTCTGGGTCAATCTCTTGTACTCAACTATCTGGGCCTTGGCCCTTATCTCCCTTGGAACCTCCCAGTAGTGGTTGGCGCTCATTATTATCGGGTTCCTAGCCCTGTCTATGAGCTTCGCTATCTCACGCGCACCGCTCGGCTCGATGTTGTCTGCCTCGTCCAGGAAGATGAGCTTCCTCTTCTTTCCGAGGATGTCCATGGTGTATGCCGCCTGAACGTAGCGCTCCACCTTCTCGTAGGTCCTCTCGTCGCTCGCGTTGAGCTCTATTACCTCGAAGCCGTACTCGTTCGCCAGGGCGTAGACGGTGGTTGTTTTACCTGTACCGGGCGGGCCGGCAAGGATCAGCGCCTTCTTTTTTGGAGGGTTGCCGTGAAGCCACGCCTCTATCCACGCCTTAACCTGTTCCAGCGCCTTATCCTGGTTAACTATCTCGCTGAGCTTCCTCGGACGGTACTTCTCGACCCAGGGCACTTCGGTCATGGCCATCACTTGCCCATTATAGTGAACTGAGCGAGCAGGGCCTCAAGCTGTATCATCTCGTTGGCGCCTTCAACCAGACGGAAGTTGTACTCGCCTATCTTGTCCGCCAAAGCGACTTTCTTGTCCTCCGGAATCGGCAGGTTGAAGACCTC
>JAGHBN010000090.1 GCA_021160985.1 Thermococcus sp. | reverse complement strand
CGTTTGCCCTCTATGGAAGCTATCAAAGCGGTTTCCTCTCCGCAGACGAACGCTCCGGCGCCTTCCTTGATGACGATGTCGAAGGAGAACCCGCTTCCGAGGATGTTCTCGCCGAGGAAACCCCTCTCGCGCGCCTGCTTCAGCGCTATCTTCAGCCTCCTTATGGCCAGCGGGTACTCGGCACGGACGTAGATGAAGCCCTTCGTCGCTCCAATCGCGTATGCACCGATTATCATGCCCTCAATGACGCGGTGCGGGTCGCCCTCAAGGACGTTCCTGTCCATGAAGGCTCCGGGGTCGCCTTCGTCGGCGTTGCAGATGACATACTTCTCGTCTCCTGGAGCTTCCCTCGTGAACTTCCACTTCAGACCGGTGGGGAATCCCGCACCGCCCCTTCCCCTGAGGCCGGACTTCGTAATGATGTCTATAATCTCCTCCGGCTTCATCTTGAGGGCCTTTTTGAGGGCTTCATAGCCTCCAACAGCGATGTACTCGTCTATGTTCTCGGGGTCGATGTAACCGGAGTTTTCGAGCACTATCTTTTTCTGCTTGGCGAAGTATCCATCAACGTCCCACGTCTTCCTCTCGCCGTTCTCCCACCAGTCCCTCTTGACAATCCACTCTTCTATGGGCTTTCCGTTGATAACGTGCTCCTCTATGATCCTCGGAACCTTCTTAGGGTCAACGTGGCCGTAGGTGATTATCTCGTCCTCGGTAATTATGTCAACCAGCGGCTCGCGGTAGCACATGCCGACGCAGCCGACTATCTTGAGCTTAACGTCGAGGCCTCTCTTCTCAAGCTCGGCTTTAATGGCCTCGTAGGTCTCTCTCGCCCCAGCCGCTATTCCGCAGGAGTTCATGCCGACTGCAATGGCCTTAATCTCAGACATCGAGCTTCCCCTCCTTCAGTTTTCTTATGAGCTTCCTGACCTTGTCGGGCGTGAGCTTGCCGAAGACCTTGTCGTTTATCATTATGACCGGCGCTAAACTGCAGCACCCGAGACAGGCCACGCGCTCAAGGGTAACAAGCCCGTCCTCCGTTGTCTGACCTTCTTCAATCCCAAGCTCCTCGGTTAAGGCCTGAGAGATGTTCACGGCGCCGTTGACGTGGCAGGCCGTGCCGTGGCAGACCTTGATGACATACTTCCCAAGGGGCTCAAACCGGAACTGTGCGTAGAAGGTGGCGACACCGTACACCCTGCTGAGGGGCACGCCCACGTACTTTGCAATCTCCTCAAGGACCTCCCGGGGGAGGTAGCCGAAGCGCTCCTGGGTTCGCTGGAGAAGAGGGATGAGGGAGCTTGGTTCTGGAGGGTACTCACTCAGGTAATCAAGTTCTGTTCCCATAGACACCACCGCATACAAGCAATTATTGGTCTTTCATGCTTATAAACGTGCATTGAAGTACAAGTTTGCAACCAATGGTTTCCAACCTCCGGTTTGAAAAATGCTTAAGAGATTCCTTTACAAACTTAAAATTACAGCCCTAAAAGAGGCGTGGTCAATTTGAGATACGTAAAACTTCCTTCCGAAAACTTTGGGGAGTTCTTCAACTTCCTCCAGAGACTTGGCCCCACCTATGGGCCTGTCAAGGAGGGAAAGACCCACCACTTCAGAGAAGTCAAAGGGGTCAGCGAGATGGATCTCAACTACACAAGGACGATGCTGCCGCCGAAGAAGTTCTTCGTGAGGCCAAGAGAGAGACTGTTCAGGCTTGAAAACGGCTGGTGGAAAGAAGAGGACGGGGAAAGGCCCTTCGTGCTCTTTGGCGTTCACGCCTGCGACATACACGGCCTGAAGATACTCGATAAAGTTTACCTCTCAGACCCGGTGGATCCATACTACTCCAAAAGGCGGCAAAATGCCTTCATAGTGGGAATAAGCTGTATGCCCGACGAATACTGCTTCTGCAAGAGCCTCGGCACGCACTTCGCTATGGATGGCTTTGACCTCTTTCTACATGAGCTCCCCGATGGGTGGCTGGTCAGGATAGGAAGCGTTAGGGGGCACGAGGTAGCCTGGGAAAACGAGAAGCTCTTTGAGGAAGTTACGGACGAAGACTTGAGGCACTTCAAAGAGTTCGAGGAGAAGCGCGCAAATGCATTCCAGAAGGAAATTCCGCAGGAAGGCCTCGCCGACATGCTCGATCTGGCCTACAACAGCCCGGTGTGGAAGGACTACGCTGAAAAATGCCTTGCCTGCGGCAACTGCAACATGGTCTGCCCGACGTGCCGCTGCTACGAGGTCTGCGACAGCTGGGTTGACGCATACAGCTCGGTGCGCGAGAGGCGCTACGACTCGTGCTTCATGGAGAGCCACGGTCTCGTCGCTGGAGGCCACAACTTCAGGCCGACCCGTCTAGACCGCTTCAGGCACCGCTACTACTGCAAGAGCTACTTCGACCCTTCTTCGGGCTTCAACTGCGTGGGCTGCGGCAGGTGGGACGAGTTCTGTCCGGCGGGGATAGAGCACGTTAAGGTTCTTGAGGAGGTTAGGGGGTCGCTGAGATGACCGGGAACCCGTATCAAAGCCACGACGCGCGCATTCTCGAAGTGAAGGACCTGACACCCAGAGAGAAGCTCTTCACGCTTCGCTTCATTGACCCTGAGATCAACGAGAGTTTTACCTTCAAGCCCGGCCAGTTCGTCATCGTTGACGTCCGCGGCTTCGGGGAGTTCCCCATAAGCCTCTGTTCCTCGCCGACGAGAAAGGGCTACATCCAGCTCTGCATAAGAAAAGTCGGGAGAATGACCAAGTTCGTCCACAAGATGAAGGAAGGCGACGTGGTGGGGATCCGCGGGCCCTACGGGAACGGCTTCCCCATGGAGAATATGGAAGGTTCCAACCTGATCCTCGTCGCGGGCGGCCTCGGAATGGCCCCGCTGCGCTCGGTGCTCTGGTACACCCTCGACACAGGCAAATACGAGCATGTGTGGCTTCTCTACGGCACGAAGGCCTACGAGGACATTCTTTTCCGCGATGAGATAATACACCTCCTCAAGCACGGAGAGACCATGAACTGCACCGTCAAGATGGCTTACGAGATCGAGAGCCCATCGTGCATCTACCTGGAGAGGGGCTTCTCCGAGAGAGTCTGCAGGGGCGTAGTCACAGACCTGTTCAGGGGTGAGAGCTTTGACATCGAAAACTCCTACGCGCTCATCTGCGGCCCTCCAATCATGTACCGCTTCGTGATAAGGGAGCTCCTCAACAGGAAGCTCTCCCCGGGCAGGATCTACATGACGCTTGAGAGGAGAATGCGCTGTGGGGTCGGCAAGTGTGGCCACTGCGTCGTTGGAACCAGCGTCTCCATGAAGTACATCTGTCGGGACGGCCCGGTCTTCACCTACTGGGACGCCCTCGCCACGAGGGGATTGATATGACGGAGAAGCTCAAGCTCGGTGTTTTTGAGCTTACCGACTGCGGCGGCTGTGCCCTCAACCTGCTCTTTCTCTACGAGAAGCTCTTCGACCTGCTTGAGTTCTACGAGATAGAAGAGTTCCACATGGCAACCAGCCTGAGTGGGGGAGGTCACTACGACGTCGCGCTTGTAACCGGAACAGTTTCGACCCGGCGCGACCTTGACCTTCTCAAAGAGGCAAGAAACCGCTCGGAATACCTCATAGCCCTGGGAACATGCGCGACCCACGGCTCGGTTCAGGGGAGCGTAGAGCTCCCGATCAAGGAGAAGCTCAAGGCAGTTTACGGAGATGAAGGCAACCCCATGCACGCCCTCGACCCCAAACCTGTTGTGGAGTACGTCGCCGTAGATTTCGCCCTCCCCGGTTGCCCATACGACAAGAGGGAGGCTTTCCAAGCGCTCATTGACATAGCAAAAGGTATCGAACCGGTAAAGAAAGATTACCCAGTCTGCATTGAGTGCAAGCTCAACGAGTACGAGTGCGTCCTCGTCAAGAAAGGCCTTCCCTGCCTCGGCCCGATAACCCTTGGGGGCTGTAATGCGGCCTGCATCCGCTCTGGCCTCGGGTGCATAGGGTGCAGAGGGCCACTGCCCGGAGAGGTGAATCCGGCCAGTGAGTACGAGATACTCAAGAGCAAGGGCTATGATGACGAGTACATCGTGAGGAAGTTCAAGACCTTCGCGAGGTGGGAGCCATGATAATCGAGCTCCGCGAGTTCACGCGCGTTGAAGGCAACGGTAAGGCTGAGATAGTCATCGAGGACAACGAAGTTAAGGACGTCAGGCTTAAGATCATCGAGGGGCCCAGATTCTTTGAGCTCTTGACTTTAGGGAGGCACTACTACGACGTGCCCGACCTTGAGGCAAGGATATGCGCCATCTGCTACCTTTCCCATAGTGTTGCATCCGTTTTAGGAATTGAGAGGGCCTTTGGCGTTGAAGTCCCAAACGAGATAGCGCTCCTAAGGGAGCTGGGCTTAGTAGGTGAGCTGATTGAGAGCCACACCCTTCACCTCTATCTCCTCGTCGCACCGGACGTGTTCGGCTACCCCGACGCGATAAGGATGGCCACCAAGCACGGCGAGCTGGTGAAGGAAGCGATAACAATCAAGGCCTTCGGCAACAGGATACGGGAGCTCATTGGAGGAAGGGAGATACACGGCATAAACGTCAAGCCCGGCGGCTTCGGCAGGTATCCAACGGTGGAGGAGCTGGAGGGCATAGAGAGGGAAAGTGAGGCCCTCCTCCGCCTCGCCAAGAGGGCCGTGAGGCTCTTCGCTTCTCTGGAACCCTACGGCGCCCAGGCAAAGCATTTCGTGGCGACGGACGGCTACCTCTGGGGCGAAAAGCTCATCTCGGACGAGGAAGGCTCCTTCCACTACACCGAGAGGATAGAGGAGCGCTCCCTCATATACAGCTTCACCAAGCAGAGCCGCTACAACGGCGAGGCGTTCCTGGTCGGTTCACTGGCGAGGCTGCTCCTCAAGTCGGAGATGCTCACACCCACCGCCGGGAGGCTCTTCGAGGAGCACAGAGAGAAGCTCGCCACGGGCTACGTCAGCTACAACAACCTGGCCCAGGCGATAGAGCTGGTCTATGCCCTCGAAAGGGCAAACGAGATAGCGAAGACCTTGCTCGATAGGGGCATCGAAGGGGAGAACGTCCCCGTTGAGCCCAAAGAGGGCGAGGGCATTGGCTACGTTGAGGCACCGAGGGGAGTTCTGGTACACCATTAAAGGATAGACGCCAACGGTAAGGTCGCCTACTCCAACATAATAACCCCAACAGCGCTGAACCACGTGATGATGGAGGCCAGCCTACTGGAGGAGGCGAGGAGACTCTATGGGGAGGCCGATGACCGGGCCATGGTGCAGCGTCTTGAGGAGACGGTGAGGGCCTTTGACCCGTGCATCTCCTGTTCGGTTCACATTGTCAGGCTTTGACGTTTTTCATCTTTATTTCCCGCGAAATTTAAAGTTTGAAGCCTCCAAACCTCAAATCTCTCAAAATATTTATATCCATACATGACGAAATTTATAAAGGTGAGAACCATGGAGTGGAAAACGACCGCCAAGATAGTCGATTCTGTTCTCCCCGGGGAGACTGTCCTGATGGAATACACAACCTCATACATCCCGGAGTTCCTGCTGAGGTTCTTCGTTGATTACACCACGGAAAAAAACATCCCCCTGGTCATAGATGATGACTTCGATGCCCTTTACACGATACTCACCAATGCCCGGCGCATCGGTCTCACGATAGACCTCGATCGGGACAACGTTTATGTCCTCAAAACGGGTGGAAAATTCGAGGTTGGAAATGTCGTAGTAACTATTCCTTTCCATCCCGATTCAAGGGTGTACCTAGCGAACTACGCGGAAGCAAGTTCCAAAGCCCTCCAGGAGATACAGTCCCCCGCGATAAATCTGGTTCTTGGTCTGGAAGAGCTGTTTCTCTCCGTGAACAATCCCCTCGATGCATATCAGATGGTAATCCGCATGCAAAAGTTCATAGGGAACAAAAAACGGAAGGCCTTCTACGTAGTCAACGAAGAGGCCATGAAAAACCTCCCGATAAAAGTTCTGGGAGAACTCGAGAGGATCTCCACCACGGTCGTACGGCTCACCTCATCCTCTGCGGGCGCCAACCTCAAAGTTCTGAAGAGCGTGAACCCACGCTTGGTTGGGATGGAGACCGTGATAGACGTAGGGAGGTGGGGCTGATGGGGCCCCAGGATAAAATTACCCTTGTCACAAAGAAGGACTTCAACGCGATCTTCGACCAGACACGAGATAGAGGGGTCACAATAATAGAGAACAGTGCCCCTCTCGGAGCCGAATTTGCCCTCCACATGCTCATTGAGTACTCAAAGCTTAGGGGAATTCCTCTAATAGTAGAGGACATCTTCGACACACTTCCAGTTTACCTGGCACATCTCAAGCTCATGGGCGTCAGCTTCGAAGACTCGGATATAAAGGTCATCAAGCTCGGTGGAAGCCAAGAGACCGGCCACGTTCTCGCGAGGGTCCGTTTTGAAAACAATCCCCACATTTACCAAAGGAAAATCGACCGAGAGCTGGAAAGGGCAATTCCCGAGGGCGATTATATATACTTGGTATTGGGACTGGAGCGACTCCTGTACCTTCAAAACGATGCCCGCACAATCCGCACTATCCTCTCATCTATAAAGCAAAAGCTCGGTGATGAGAGGGGAATGAGCATATACCTCATCGAAAAACCATTAATAAAAGAACTCCCGTTCAACCCGCTGGCCCTACTGGAGGACGCAGCGACGTCTGTTGTGGAGTTAACGGAGGATGTAGGGGGGATTATAAGAATCAGGCTCAAGAAGTCCGCCCTCACACTGCTGATGCGCACAGAGTATATGCTGGTTTCTCCCAGGGAAGTGCTCCGGTGGTGGGAGTGAGCTTCCTGAAGAGGTTCTTTGCGGGGCGAAGGGACACCGCGGAAATCGAGATAGTCTCCAGAAGGCCCGTTGCCAGGTTTAACGTCGAGCAGGCCCTGAACGTCCTCGGAAAGGAGACGCTGATCGGGACGGTTGAGGGAATCATCTACCCAGGCTACAAGGTCAAGGGGGAAAGCGCCGCCCTAATCCGGGAAATACAGAAGGACAGAAAGAGGGTCGACTTCGCCGTTGACGGCGACAGGGTCGCGCTGGTCCTTGAGGGGAAGACAAACGCTAAAAAAGGCGAGGTTCTTGATGTCTACCAGTCGTGAGGTGATGATATGATAATCTGGGACGACCACTTCCACGTTGACCCGTTCAAGGGACTATTTCTTGAAGCGGTCAAGCAGTTCCACAGCGCCGGCGGGACGCACCTCGTCGTGGTATATAAGACGGCCCACGATTACGGCTTTTCAGGCCTTAAAGCCGAGGACTTCATGAAGGCAATGGACTTCCACATCGAGCTGGTCGAGAAAATCAACAGAGAGACGCCGGTTAAAGCCTACGCCGCCGTCGGCGTGCACCCGGCGGAGTTCGTTTATCTGGCCGAGCAGAAAGGCCTTGAATACGGCAAGGATGAGGTCATGAAGGCCCTCGAATACGCCCAGAAGCTCTGCCTCGAGGGAAAAGCCATAGCCATAGGAGAGATAGGCAGGCCGCACTACCCCGTCCCCGAGGAAGTCTGGGAGGCGAGCATCGAGCTCATGAAGTATGGAATGAGCCTTGCCAAGGAAGCGGACTGCGCGGTTCAGCTTCACACGGAGAGCTTCGACGAGGCCAAGTTCAGAGAGCTAGGCGAGTACGTGAAGGAAGTCGGGATAAAACCCCACCGCGTCGTCAAGCACTTTTCCCCACCCCTCGTGAAGGTCGCTGAAGAGGTCGGCGTCTTCCCAAGCATCATAGCGAGCAGGAAGAACATCCAGGAGGCAATAAAGCAGGGCAACCGCTTCATGATGGAGACGGACTACATAGACGACAAACGCCGCCCCGGTGCGGTTCTCGGCCCGAAGACCGTGCCAAAGAGGACGAAGGCCTTCCTCCAGAACGGCTTATTCACAGAGGAGGACGTTTACAAAATCCACGTGGAGAACCCAAGAAAGGTTTACGGGATGGGGGTAGAGGAGTAAACCACCTTCCCCTCCCTTAGAACCGCCTTTATGAAGCTGTCCTCCCTTCTTTTGAACTCTTCAGGTTTTATGACTACGGGGCTTATAAGCTCCCCGTGCTTAAGTAGGATATCGGTGACAACATCCATAAGCTCATCGAAATCAACGTCACCCACGATAAGGACGTCGATATCGCTCTCCTCGTTATAATCTCCCCTCGCGTAGGAGCCAAAGAGGATTACCTCTTCCACCGAATCCGCAAACCTAGCTTTAACTATCCTGAGGAACTCATCAAGGGTCGGAGCTTTCTTCCCCACCGGCTATCTCCTCCAGCGCCCGTTTTATTCTCTCAAGAAAACGTTCAGCACTTTCGACTACATTCTCGGCTTCCTCAAGGGAGGGGGTGTAATAAACGTCGTAATCTGCCCGCGACCTTAAAGCGAAGGCAGAAGTTAGATACTTGGCGTAAATCTTTTCAATAAACCCCTCGTCAACGAAGTGAAGGCCAAACATCCTTACAACACCGGAATGCTTTTTGGGGTTTAGTCCCTTCATTAAAAGCAGAGCCTTTGCCGCATGGAACATGGAGTAGTAGCCACGACTAATCGCATCCCTGAGCTTTCCGTTCTGAAGGAGCAATTTTGCAGAAGACAATTCTTCCTCCGCAAGTTCCAGGTGCTTAAAGACTTCCTCTGGGGTTCCCATACTCCTCACCCACGCAACGGAAATATTTTGCATCGCATTATTTAACCCCTTCGTCACATATTTGCCCTCCTCACCACCCTCACAACACCCGGCTCTCCGACTTCTTCCTCTACCTCGAAGGTCTTTCCAAGAAACTGCTCCACGACCCAGACGTTCGTGACGAGGTGGTTGGTTATCTCGGCAACG
>JAGHBN010000020.1 GCA_021160985.1 Thermococcus sp. | reverse complement strand
TACCGGAAGGACGACGAAGTATATCAGGAACGCCTGCCAGGGCTTGGGCTTGGCCACGCGCGGCTTCCACCTTCCGCCTTTGCTGAGCATCGCGTACTGGCGCAGGCTGACGTACTTTCTGATTCCGAGGAACATCAGCACGGCTATACCGAGCATTACTAGGGCAAGTGCCGCAAGCTGCGGGCTGCCGACGTTGAACCCGCTCGTAAAGGCGCTGTAAATCTGGAAGGACATAAGTTTTCTCGCAAGCCCATTGCCCTGGAAGACAATCGGCGCCGCAAGATCCTCCAGGCTGAATATTCCAACGAGGGTAGCTCCCGCAGCTATTCCCGGCAGGGCCAGCGGAAAGGTGACCGTTCTGAAGAGGTGAAGCCCTCCGCTCCCCAGGTTCTCTGCCTGCTCTTCAAGTGTCGGGTCGATGTTGATAAAGCTCGCGTAGGCGTTGAGGTACACTATCGGGTAGTAGGTCAAGGTCTGTGCGACAATAACGCCGACGAGCCCGTCAATCCATATCGGGTGGGGAAATACATGCAGGATGTCGTGGAAAATCCAGTTGATGAGTCCGTTGGGAAGAAACATCTTCTTGACAATGAAGACGTTGACGAATGGCGTGACGAGGAGCGGCACAAAGAGCAGGATTCTAACGATGTCCTTGCCGGGGAAGTCATAACGGGCCATGACAAAGGCAAAGACCGTTCCAAGAATCGTCGTGAGGATCATGACGCTTATTGAGACCAGCAGGGAGTTCAGTATGACACCGAAGTCCCAGCCCTGGATGTAGTATGCCTGCTCGCCGTTTTGCATGGTTATGAGCTTGTAGAACTCTCCCTCCGGATGGAAGTGGATGTAGTAGTCCGAGGCCAGACTGGTGAACCAGTGGAGTGAAAAATGCCCGTTGTACTGGAAGGCTATCGCGAGCATTGCCAGCACTGGGATTATCAGGAAAGCCACCAGGTACAGGAGCGGGAATAGGAACGAAGTCGTGACGACCGGATCGAACAGGGGTGTTCCAAAGAGTCTCTCGCTCCACTTGCTTACTTTCATTGAGCATCGACCTCCCTCTGCTTCTGACTATACCCTCCACTCTGAGTTGGTCGAGGTGGGGTCTATTTAAATATTTCCAAGAATTTGTTGATTTATGTGTATTGAAAAAGTGTTAAAAAAGAGTGGAAATTCGCAGAGGAATATCAAACTCAGCCAGTCATGCTGTTGAGTTCGCCGAGCACCCTCTGGTACTTGTCAATGGCGGCTTGGCGCCACTCCTGGACGAGCTGATCCTGGAAGTTCCTGTCATCGACGATCTTCTTGTTTATCTTCTTGGCGTACTTCTCGGTGAAAGTTACGGTCTCGCCGGTCTCGGGGTCCTTGAACTCGATAGGTGCGGTAAGCTCGTTCTTGAGCTTCTCGAACTGCTCCTCTGTTATCTTGCCGTCCTTGTAGGCCTGGACTATGGCAACCCACACATCGTGGAGCTTCTGGTTCGGGTCGACGAGGGTGGCTTTGAAGTAGTACTGGAGTGCGCTTACGGTCTCAAGGGCCCTCTTGTCGTCGAACGGTATTCCCTGGGCGGTGATGGCATCTTCGTATGCCTTCTTAAGGGCGGGCCTGGCCTCGCCGTAGGTCTTGCCCTCGTGCTCTCCCTTGAAGACAACGTCCGCGTAAAGCTTGGTGACGGTCATATCAAATATCTCCGGGTTGATCGGGAGTCTGTTAATGTCCGGACTCATCCAGATGGCCTGGCCCTCTGTGAGGACCCAGTATATGAATGCCTGGGCTGCTTCGGGGTGCTCTGCATTCTTGAGGAGCGCTATCGGGTCGCCGTTTATGATGCTCTCTCCCTTCGGCACAACGTAGACACAGGCGGGGTTCTGCTGCATGGCTGTGTAGCCGTAGAAGTCTATGGTGTTTCCTGCGGCTATCTCACCGTTGATTACTGCATCCCTAACGGCATCGCTCTGCATGTATATCTTGGAGTTAGCTGCTATGAGGGTCATGATGCGCCAGCCCTCTTCCCAGCCAAAGGCCTGGAGGATTATCTGGTATATCCTGGTGTTTGAGGTGCTCCTGGTCGGGTCGGCTATGCCGTACTGAGGTGGGTTGAGAGCCCAATCTTCGCTCGCTATGTCCTCCCATTTCTCCGGCATCTTGAGGCCCCATTTTTCGAGCTGGTTCTTGTTGACCGTGAAACCAAAGGATGACAGTGCCGCGGCTATCCAGTAAACCTTGCCGTCATCGCCCTTCCTGACCATGGGCATTCCTGCCAGTTCGGTTGGAATCGGGTCCCCGAGGAGGTTGAGAACCCTCTCGTCGGTTATGGGGGCGAGGTAGTTGGCCTTGTAAAGGTCGTCGAAGAGTGTTGGCCCTCCCCCCCAGCCAACATCGGCACCTTTCTCGATGTAGCTCGGCCAGAGGCTTTCTGGAACCTTGATGAACTTCAGGTCAACGATGTTGTACTCCTTGGCAATATCGCTCTTGAGGAATGCCTGTTTTGCCATATACTGGATTGTGGCGTCGTGTCTGGTAACGACGACAAGGGTTATTCCGGAGGTTTCGCCTCCTCCCCCACCTATGCAGCCGCTGGCCACGACGCTGAGTGCAAGAAGCAGGATAAAACCAATTGCAACGGGCTTCTTCATGGTTTATCACCCGGTTATGTCAATCATGAATTGTTTAAGAAACTTAAATAAAAAATTAATGGTTCAACAAACAAAAAATAAAGAAATCACTTCCTCCTCCTGTAGAGGGCGAGCGGTATTAGGGCAAGGCCGACGAGAGCCGCCGGACCGCAGGTGCTTCCGCCCTCGCTGGTTTCAGTCTTTCCAAGGTTGCTCTGGACGGTTATCGCCCAGTGGATGAAGTTGGTGACGAACTGCGGGCCGTCAAGCTTGACGCCGTTGTACTCGGGGGTCCACATTGGCTCGTAGCCGCCGTACGGGGTCTCGCCGCTGACGATGAGGACGTTCTTCTTGTCAGGGAAGAGCTGGACTGCGAGGAGTGGGAACTTGCCAGTGTCACCTACGGTGTAGGCCTGAGCGGCGGGATCACTGTTCTCAACGACCTGGCCATTCTCGCTGCTGGTGACTATGACGTAAACGTTCTCGATTCCGGCATCGGGTGAAAGCGGCTTCCAGTTGCCGCTCTCGTCAACGTAAGCGACAACACCCGGTCCGTGGAAGAGGACCTTTCCACCGTTGGTGAGGTCCTGGAGTATAGCGTCCCTTTCGGGAGTGTCTGTGTCGGGGTTGACAACGCCGACGACACGGTAGCCGGCTCCGGCGTTGCTGACGGAATCCTCAATTGAGGCCTGGTCAACCCTGAGGTTGACACCAATGGCGTCGAGAACAGCGTTGGCAAAGTCGATCCTCTGCACGCCGCTGTCGCCGTAGTCGCTGTCAGCGGCCACCCAGAGGATTTTACCGCCCTCGTTCCACCACTGGGTCAGGGCCTGGATCTCCTCCGGAGTGAAGGCCTGGCTCGGCTGGCCGAGGATGAGAAAGTCCACGTTCTTGAGAGCTTCACCGGTTATCTTCTCGCCAACGTTCTCGATTCCGAGCTTGTCAGCGAGGGTTGGGTCGCCGATGTAGACCCAGGTAACGTCGTTGATGGTCTTTATCATTCCCTCCGCCACGACGTTGCCTTCCTTGTCGGTCAGGACGGTGAGGCCCTTGTCGCTTTCAGCGTGGGAGAGGTCGACGCCGATGGTTGTGGCGCTGGCCATGGCAAATCCAAAAACGCCGAAGAACACAAATATGGCAAGTATTATTGCAACCTTTCTCATGGTATCACCGAGTTATTTAATGCTTGGAAAGTTATAAACCTTATGAATTCAAACTTTGACAGGCTTGAAAAACTTCCGCAAAGCCCTTAAAGGCTAATACCGTTCAGGCTTCAGGTGGTGAGTATGGATATTGAAAAGAGGATAGAACTCATCAAAAAGAAACCAACAGAGGAGCTTCTGACGGAGGAGAACCTGAGGGACCTGTTTGAGGTTGGCGTGCCGATGCAGCACTACATAGGCTTTGAGATAAGCGGTTACATTCACCTCGGTACCGGTCTCATGGCCGGCGCAAAGATAGCAGACCTCCAGAAGGCTGGAATCAAGACGAGGATTTTCCTCGCCGACTGGCACAGCTGGATAAACGACAAGCTCGGCGGCGACCTTGAGACCATCCAGAAGGTCGCGCTCACCTACTTCAAGGAGGGCATGAAGCAGAGCATAAAGGTCATGGGAGGCGACCCGGACAAGGTCGAGTTCGTCCTCGCGAGTGAGATACTGGAGAATGGAGACTACTGGCAGACGGTCATAGACATCTCCAAGAACGTTACCCTCGCAAGGATGATGCGCTCCATAACCATCATGGGACGCCAGATGGGTGAGGCGATAGACTTCGCCAAGCTCATATACCCTGCAATGCAGGTCGCGGACATATTCTACCAGGGCGTCACCATAGCCCACGCAGGAATGGACCAGAGGAAGGCGCACGTCATAGCCATAGAGGTCGCTCCAAAGCTCCGCTACCACCCGCTTGAGTGGAAGGGCGAGAAGCTCAAGCCTGTCGCTTTACACCACCACCTCCTGCTCGGCCTGCAGGAGCCACCGGTCTGGCCGATAGAGAGCGAGGAGCAGTTCAAAGAGCTGAAGACCCAGATGAAGATGAGCAAGAGCAAGCCTTACTCCGCCGTGTTTATCCACGACAGCCCCGAGGAGATAAGGGGGAAGCTCAGGAAGGCCTTCTGTCCGGCGAAAGAGGTCAGATACAACCCAGTCCTCGACTGGGCCGAGTACATAATCTTCCGCGAGGAGCCGACCGAGTTCACAATCCACCGCCCGGCCAAGTTCGGTGGCGACGTCACCTACACGGCCTTCGAGGAGCTCAAGAGGGACTTCGCCGAGGGCAAACTCCACCCACTCGACCTTAAAAACGCGGTAGCTGAATACCTCATCGAGCTCCTCAAGCCCGTCAGGGACTATTTCGAGAAGCACCCCGAGCCGCTGGAGCTGATGAGGGAGATAAAGATCACCCGCTGAACCTCTTTTCATTTTAGCTGGTGGAGTCGATGCCGGGAATAGACGAGAAAGACAGGGAAATACTCAAAATCCTCCGGAAAGAGGGGAGGATAACACTGACCGAGCTTGGAAAGCGTGTTGGCCTATCCCCGGCAAGTGTGAAGAACCGCATAACTAAACTGGAGAGGCTGGGGGCCATCAAGGGCTTCTCCGCCGTTGTTGATCCGGCTTTTCTGGAAGAGTACATCCAGGCCTTTTTTGAACTCAAGCTTGCCATAGACGACCACTCCATTGACGGGCTTCTCAGAGAGGTTGCAAAGCTCGACAACGTCCAGTCCGTGTACCGGCGAAGCGGGGAGAGGCAGATACTGATAAAGGCCTCCTTCCACAACACTGAAGAGGTCAAAGCTTTCGCGGGGAGACTGAAGAGGATGTTTGGGAGAAACCTCGAGAGGGTGGAGACCACCCTGGTCATAGACACCTTCAAGGAGAGCTGGGTGGTTAGCGATAGGTTCTTCAGACCCTGAGGGCCAGAGAGGGATGACTATGCTCTTCGTAATCAGACCCGGAAGAAAGAAAAACGAGCTTGAAGCGTTTTTCATCGAGAACGAGCCGGAAAAGCTCAGCGAGATGAAGAACCTCAAGGCCGAGAGGATATACCGCTTCATAATGCGAGAGGGAAGGCTGTTCAAGGTTCTTGAAGGGAGCCAGTACCGCAACCCGAAGGAGATTGAGAAGCTGTTGAGGCAGGCGAGAATCGTTCTCGTCAACGCGGACGAGTGGGAGGACTACTTCAAGAGGAGGCTCCAGAACAAAAGGGTGGAAAAGGCCGAGCTGTGCCGCCTGTGCCTCCTTGAGGGCAGAATAACAGTGCTGACGCCTGGCAACAGGATAAAATACCGCAGCGAGTACATCTGCGAGCGCTGTGCGGAGGACGAGCTGAAGAGGGAGCTCAGGTTTAGGTTCAACAGCATAGCGATGTTCGACCAGGCGAAGAAGCTCCTCGACAGGTTTAGGGACCTCGATAAGGTTCTCTACGCATTCGACCCGCGCTTCGACCCAACCCAGCACCCGGAGATAACGAAGTGGGACGAGCTCAAGGCCAAGCACATCAAACTTGAAAAAATCCGCGTTGATGAGCTCCCTGTCCCGGAGAAGTTCAAGGAGGTTCTGAAGGGGGAGGGCGTGAAGGAGCTCCTCCCGGTTCAAAGCCTCGCCGTTAAGAACGGCCTCCTTGAAGGGGAGAACTTACTCGTCGTTTCCGCCACTGCGAGCGGTAAAACGCTGATCGGCGAGCTTGCCGGCGTCCCGAAGGCCATGCAGGGCAAAAAGCTCCTCTTCTTGGTTCCTCTCGTCGCTTTAGCAAACCAGAAGTACGAGGACTTCAAAAGGCGCTACTCCAAACTCGGCCTCCGCGTGGCGATAAGGGTAGGTATGAGCAGGATTAAGACAAAAGATGAACTCGTCGTTGTTGACACCGGCATAGACGCGGACATCATAGTTGGAACCTACGAGGGAATAGACTACCTCCTGAGGGCCAGGCGGAAGATAGGAAACGTGGGGACGATTGTTATAGACGAGATACACACGCTCGACGATGAGGAGCGCGGGCCGAGGCTCGACGGACTAATCGCGAGGTTGAGGAGCTCTATCCTAAGGCCCAGTTCATAGGTCTGAGCGCGACCGTCGGGAACCCCGAGGAGCTTGCCAAGGAACTCGGCCTCAAGCTCGTCCTCTACGACGAGAGGCCCGTTGATTTGGAAAGGCACATCATCATAGTGAGGAACGAGTCAGAAAAGTGGCGTCACATAGCAAACCTCTGCAGGGCGGAAGCGATGAGAAAGTCGAAGCAGGGCTATAGGGGCCAGACGATAGTCTTCACGTTCTCAAG